>RPQV01000268.1 GCA_003818595.1 Calditrichota bacterium | reverse complement strand
TCCCAATCCGTTCAACCAGAGCACCATCATCAGCTATCAGCTGCCGCGAAAGAGTCATGTCACGCTGGAGCTTTACAATATTTCCGGACAAAAGGTCAGCACCCTGTTCGCCGAAGAACAGGAGATGGGGCGCCATCACTACACATGGGATGCCGACGATTGGGCTGGAGGCGTCTACTTTTGCCGCCTAGTCGCTGATGAATTTATGCAGACGAAAAAACTGATGATTTTGAAATGAGGTGTTGGGTGCAGCGATCAGCGTGGAGGAGATATACGCACCCGACGCCGTCAGGGGATCGGTGGCCCGTCTTCCAGACACTGATATTTTAACTTGGGATAATGTTATGCAGAAAAATCGAATTGAAGCGTTCAGCGATGGCGTTTTGGCAACCATTCGGCTCGTTGGCGATTTATTTTGCTGTTGCCGTCATGTGGATCATCCCTGATTCGCGCATCGAAAGGGCAATGCGGGGGACAATACCGGTTGCTGAAGAGTAGCCCCTGATTTGACTTGATTGCATGTCGATGTTATCGTTTCCAAGTGGACGCTGCAAGTAATTATTTGAGCCAACACACAGGTTTAAAACGAGGGAAATCAAAGAGGAGATGATCATGAAACCTTCATCCTGGATCACACTTTTACTGGTGCTTCTGGTGTTGTTGGTTTTCAACAGCGTCAGCACAATGTGGGGCACTGGAATACAAGATGGATCACCCGGATTTTTTCTGGAGCAGACTGTTTTTTCACTCCGTCGCTGGAGCCTGTGGATCGGCTTTTTGCTGGTTGCCGTGCTGCTCTATTTGGAGCGCCGAGGGAACTCCATCGGCAAGTATTGGGTGGTTTATCCTGTCTTTCGGCTGATCTATGATGTGAGCTGGATGATATTTGCGGGCAATCCCTACCCCTCTTGGTATGTTCATGATTTTGGCGCTTTTCTCATCTGTATGCCGCTCGCTCTGGTCATCGATCATTTGGGCACAAGGGACGTTCAGGCGGCTCGGCAAACGGTTGATCCCAATGATCGAATCAAACTGTGGATTTCGATTATTTCGCTGATTACGGCTTTGGTCGGACTGATCAAGGCACTTTTATCATAGGTTTTCCATACTATCCGACAGACCCCGGGGTCGCGGCAAGAGGCGGCGCATGACTCGACGGATGATGATTTGCAGCAACTCCGATATCGGGAATCGATCAACATTATTATAGGTGATATGCTGATGAAAAAATGTACGCGCAAGCAGTTTGCAGAGTTGAAAACCCTGTTCACTGCTCTGTTTTTGTTTTTTCCTGTCATCGTTGATTCACATCCTCCGACAGACCCCGAGGTCGCGGCAAACAGCGGTTCGGGATTCGATGAATCATCATCAGCAGCAACCCCTGAATCGAAAAACCAAGCGCGCATCATTGGCCGCATCATCTCGGCAACTGCATCATCGATTCAAATCAATGAGCGCACCATTCCTCTCTCAGCAAGCGGGGAATTTTCATTCAGCGCTGATCTCCCAAGAGGTGACTTTATTGATCTGCGTCACCATGACCTGCAATGGACGCTCTACCTGGAGCCGGGGAAAACGGTCGCCTTGTCGTTGACTGCCGGCGACCTTGCGACCCTTCATTACCAGGGCGACCTGCAGCCGATCAACGAATATTTACAAAAAGAAGCCGCCCTTAATCGGGAAATCAACGATTTTCTCAATCAGCAGTGGATATCCCTTCATTGCCGGAACGAGGTGCAATACATCGCCGTGATCGATTCGCTGAAAGGCCTGTTTTTGAACGCGCTCTTTTCGTTTCAGGAGGCAGAAGAGGATGTTTCAGCACACTTTATCAAACTATATCGCGCCGAGGTCGAATTCGGCTTGAACGAACTCATCCTGCTTTACCCCCAAAACCATTTTCGCTATACCAACGATCGTGTGGAATTGAGCCCGGCGGCTTTACAGGTTGTGACCATTGCCGCTATTGATGACCCCGAATTAATTCACCGGCCAAGCTATAACAAGTTCTGCAAAGCCTGGATTGATCACTATGCTGAAATCGCCGTCGCGCAAAGCGGAGAACAGAAACATTACAATCTCAAGAAAATGGACGCGCTGTTCCCGCTGGTTCCGCGCCTGTTTAAAAATCAGGAATTAGTGGATTATTGGTTATCGGAATATTTAAATGAACATGTGCAGAACACCTGGCTGGTGAACAGCGAAAAGTATATCCGTGAATTCCTGTCGATCTGCCAAACGGATCTCTATCGCTCGCGCATCCATGATCTCTACGATTCCTGCCGCGAGGCGGAGAAGGATCACGTCGTCAAGACCTATAAATCCATCAATGGATTCAGCCTGCAGGCCCATCTCTTTTATCCGGACGACTATCGCGCCGGGGAGAAAAGAGCGACGATGGTGATCTTCCATGGCGGCGGATTTGTGCTGGGGAATCCGTCCTGGGCTTTTCAGTCGGGCCGGCATTACGCCGACCTGGGCATGATCGCCATCGCTGCGCACTATCGGCTGTCGAATTACCGGGACATCACCCCGATCGCGGCGATTGAGGATGCGCAGGACCTGATGCTGTGGCTGCGGGCGAATAGTGATTCTCTGGGAATCATGAGCAACCTCATCGCCGCATCGGGCTGGTCGGTCGGCGGACAACTGTGCCTGACGCTCGCCATATTCCCGGCAGAACTTCCGCTCCAGAACATAGACACCGTTCCTAATGCCCTATTGCTGACCTCGCCCGGAACCGATACCCGAGGCTGGTTCACCGAGCTGCTCAACGGCGCCGATATCGATCCGCTTCAGTTTTCGCCGGTGGATCATGTGGCCGCCGGATTGCCGCCCACGCTCATCCTCCAGGGCCGCGATGATACCGTCACGCCTCTTCGGGATGTGCAGCGGCTCTATGACAAAATGATCGCAGCAGGCAACGCCTGTGAAATGAATATCTATGATGGAGTCGGCCATCTTTTCACACCAACAGCTCTGGGCGATCAGGGTTGGCCAAAACCTGATCCGGCGATTCAAAGCCGGGCGAATGAGAGGGCGGAGGGGTTTTTGAGGGGGTTGGGGTTTATTGGGGAAGAGGTGAGGAGGTGAGGAGGTGATGAGGTGATAAGTGAGGGGGATTTTACTGCTTGTGTTCGATGGGGAGTAATGTTATATTTATAAAGTTTTTAGCAAACGAAAGTTGGTTAATGAAGACTTGTGAAATCCATCAAAGCAGTCGGGATATAACCGAACGAATCTCTTGGGCGGTTGCTCATTATTGGAAGACGCGCCAGGGGCAGAGAGATCGGCAGGCAGAACAGGCCGCAACAGTATTGGCGTCGAAATCGATCCGGATTATTGCCGCATAGTGGCTCAATTTCTGAAAGCAGAAACTAGCAACCTTTTAAAAGAGAGGTTAACTTGTCATGTATAACAAACTGATCAGCAACATCAGGCCTCTGGGATTCACTTGGGAGACCAGTGATCCCTTTTTGTTTTGCGTGCATCATCTCGATCATTATCCCAAGGGGAATGATCAGTTGGGACCCGCCGCTTCGTTGGCGGGACGAAATCTGGGCCAGGATTTCACCACCAAGGATGGCTGGCGAATGTATCACGGAGAATCGATCCCCGGGTTTCCCGCCCATCCCCATCGCGGCTTCGAAACCGTGACCGTGGTGTTGAAGGGATTCGTCGATCATTCCGATTCGCACGGCGCTGCGGGGCGATATGGCGAAGGCGATGTGCAATGGATGACGGCCGGCGCCGGATTGCAGCATGCGGAGATGTTCCCCCTGCTCAATTCCCATGCCGATAATCCGGCGGAGTTGTTTCAAATCTGGCTAAATCTGCCGCAAAAAAGCAAATTTGCCCGACCGCATTATGCCATGCTGTGGTCAGAAGATATTCCGGTTTACGTTGAAATAGATAACCAAGGGAAACGTGTCGAAACAACGGTCATCGCCGGAAAAATCGGTGAGGTGGTCGCTCCCAAGCCCGCGCCTGACTCCTGGGCTGCTGATCCGGAGAACGAGGTCGGCATTTGGCTGATCAAAATGGATGCCGATGCTCAATGGAGCATTCCTCCGGCGTCACCCGAAGTGAACCGCACCCTTTACTTTTATCAGGGCGCGGAACTTGCCGTCGCCGGCATCAGCATCGCGCCCTATTATTCTCTGGAGTTGCTGTCTGATTACCCGGTGATCATCAAAAACGGCGGCCAGGATGCCTCCCTGCTGTTGCTTCAGGGTCAACCGATCAATGAACCCGTGGTTCAGCACGGCCCCTTTGTGATGAACAGCGCAGCGGAAATCCATCAGGCCTTTTACGATTATCGACGCACGCAATTCGGCGGCTGGCCTTGGCCGAGACCTGATAACGTTCACGATCGAAACAAAGGACGATTCGCGCGTTATGCGGATGGACGCGAAGAGGTGCGCTGAAGGGGGTCTTTGCATGAAAAAAGAAAGGTAAGGCCAGTGAAATACCATCACCTGGGAATCCCCACAACGACACCCAAGCCGGGGGAGGAGTATCTGCAAGAGTACAAGGCTTACTGCACGGATCACAAGAGCAACCCGTTCGGCATTCAATGGATGCGCTACGAAGCCAATTGCCCGCTGCCGGACCTGGTCAAGACGGTTCCTCACATTGCCTTCGAAGTGGATGATCTCGCCGCGGCTCTGGAGGGGCACGAGATACTCATCGAACCGAACAGCCCCTCTAAAGGTGTGATCGTGGCGTTTGTAATTTGTGATGGAGCACCCGTGGAGTTTCTCGAGTTCTCGGAGCCCAGACTGTGCGAAAAGGTCAATTAGCCGCACCCTGAGTAAAGTCGAAGGGTGAAAAGTTTATTAAAACCGGGCTTCGGCTCCTCTCATCCAACAGGGTTACGGCATCGCTCAGCCACCACTCCGATCAACCACCGGGGAAGATCTTTCTGTAATCAATCGGCGGGAATTCTTTTGCATTAAACAGCTCTTTCAATGGAAAAGGGTGAAACCAGCACAAAATCAAGGATGCCAAGAATCTGGAGAACCCGATCATTATCGTTGCGCTATTTGTCCTGATTTCTACCGGATGCAACAAACGGCCGCTATAAACGTTAGTAAAAGTGGAGGGCGGGAAGATACAATGAAAAGCGAGGATTGTCTTTACCTGATCATCGATGGATATGTCATCCCCGATGATGATTACGCACTGTATCAAGCCGGAAAATTCAAAGTTTTGGACTCTTTTTTCCAATGGAGACGGACTCCCAAAGGTGAAGCATGGGCAAATCATGTAAATGAAGCGGAATAGCATATCATTTTTAAGGAGAATTGAACATGAGGCAAACATCAATAGTCCTTTTGCTTGTGAGTTTGTCAGTTTGCGGACTCTGTTTCGGCCAGACGAATCAGACGGCGACAATCGACGATTTTAAACCGGCTTCCACCAATCAGCCGGGCAGGGAATATCCGCAGGTGAATTCCGAAGGACGAGTGCGCGCCCGCATTTCGGCGCCCGAGGCGTTGCGGGTTCAACTGGATATCAGCGCCGTAAAATACGATCTGGTCAAAGACGAGAATGGCGTCTGGACCGGAGACTCGGCCCCC
>RPQV01000267.1 GCA_003818595.1 Calditrichota bacterium | reverse complement strand
CGGGTGATGTCCTGGGCGACGACAGGCAAATGAATATTTTGATCATAGGATATTGTGCATGAAGAACGTTTCCCTTTTCAAATCCAAGTTCAAATTGGATGTCTTTGGTCCCTTTTTAGGGCTGTTGTTTGTTTTTCTCATTTTTGTGATCCTGGCGCCGCCCGCTTTTGTCGGCGGTTACAATATTAAAACCATCATCACTCAAACGGTGATTGTCGGCATCGGCGCTCTGGGTATGACCTTTGTTATTATCAGCGGCGGCATTGATCTGAGCGTGGGATCGATCATCTCGTTGGTCACCATCATCACGGCGCATGCCCTCAATCTTTTTTCGTCGAGCGGCCTGCCGGTGATTCTGGCGGCAATTGCAGCGATTGCGGCAGGCGCCTTGATCGGTCTGTTCAACGGCATGATCATCGCTTCCTGGCGAATCGTGCCCTTCATCGTCACCCTCGGTTCCATGCAGATCGCCAGAGGTCTGGCCAAATGGCTGGCGCAGGAACAGACCGTTCTGGCGCCTGACACACCGCTCAATCGGCTGATGAATGTGGACCCTGAACCAGCCTGGCTGATTTTCGCTCCCGGCATCTGGATCATGATCATACTGACGATCCTCGTCTACTTGATCCTCAAATATACGGTTTTCGGGCGCTATGTCTTTGCTTTGGGTTCCAATGAACAGGCCGCACGACTATGCGGCATCAATATCCGTCTGAACCGTATTTGGATATATATGCTCTGCGGCGCCTTTACCGGCATCGCCGGGTTGATGCAGTTCGCCAATCTCACAGTCGGCGATCCGACTGCGGCCGTGGGATTGGAGTTGGATATCATTGCTGCGGTGGTGATCGGCGGAGGATCGCTGAACGGCGGCGAGGGAAGTGCGATGGGATCCCTCATCGGTGCGCTCATGATGGCGATCCTGCGCAACGGCTGCAATCTCGTCGGCATTCCGACCTACGTGCAGAACATCCTGATCGGCGTCATCATCATCGGCGCGGTGGCAATTGATAAATTGAAACATGGCAAGGAGAAATAGATCAAGAGGTAAAATAATGCTGGTCGTTTTCGTTCATGTCACGGTAAAATCCGAGTTCATTGAGGCATTCAAAGCAGCTTCAACAAAGAACGCCCGCCTGAGTATTCAAGAGGCGGGCATTGCGCGCTTTGACCTCATTCAGCAGCAGGATGACCCGAAGAAATTTGTCTTGATCGAGGTCTATCGCACGGCTGACGCACCTGCTCGGCATAAGGAGACCCCTCATTACGCAGAATGGCGCGATGCCGTCGCCGATATGATGGAGACTCCCCGCTTCAGCGTCAAATACGCCAACCTATTTCCCGATGATGTTAATTGGTGAATTCAACGGCCAAGGTAAACATGCCCATCCAATTCGATTTTATCGCCAATCGCATCTACTTTGGCAGCGGGATGCTTCAGCGCGTGGTTCCTCTCGTCGCGGCTGTGGGTCGGCGGATTTTGGTGGTGACCGGTCGACCGATCCAGGATATCTCACCGCTGCTCGAGCAATTTAAAATCCGGAGAATGGAATATAGCCTCTTTGGGATTCAGCAGGAGCCAACACTCTCCATGATCAGCCGCTGCCTGCAGCAGGCGCGAGAATTTTCTCCCGAGGTCATCGTCGGCATCGGCGGCGGCAGCGCCATTGATGCGGGCAAAGCGGCCGCAATTCTTTACACCAACAGCGGGCCGATTCTCGATTATCTCGAATTGTGCGGCGCAGGCAAACCATTGACGAACAAGCCTCTCCCCTATATCGCCGTGCCGACCACGGCGGGAACTGGTTCAGAGGTCACTAAAAATGCCGTGCTGATTGTCGAGGATACTCAGATCAAGGTGAGTCTGCGCCATGAAATGATGCTCCCGCTGGCCGCAGTGATTGATCCCCTGCTCAGCCACTCCCTTCCGCCTGCAGCGACGGCTGCGACCGGACTGGATGCGATCACGCAGCTCATCGAACCCATGGTATCGCGCAAAGCCAATCCATTTACGGACGCCCTCTGTCGCCAGGCTTTGAAAATGGCGACTCGGTCATTGATCAAAGCGGTGGAACATGGAGCGGATGCTGCAGCGCGCGAAGAGATGTGTTTTGCCGCTGTATGCGGCGGCCTGGCTTTGGCAAATGCCGGCTTGGGAGCGGTGCACGGATTTGCCGGCGTCATCGGCGGCATGTTTCCCGCGCCTCACGGCCAAATCTGCGCCCGGTTGCTGCCGCAGGTGATCAGAGTCAATGTTCAGGCGCTGCGCCGACGAGCACCGAATTCGACATCGCTGAGTCAGTATAAACTGTTGGCCAAGCTCATTCTGGATTCTGCAGACGCCTCCACCGAACAATTGGTTGATTATTTTGAATGCCTGAATGAGCGTCTCGCCATTCCCTCGCTGGCAGCGTTCGGCGTCACCCCCTCGCACCATCCATCCATTATCCGTCAGGCACAAAAAGCTTCGAGCATGAAGAACAATCCCATCGAATTGAATGAGGAAGAATTGAACGAAATAATGGACAATGCATGATCACATAAATCGGTTTGTCAAATATGACTAAACAGGCAATTTATATGACATTTTTTAAAGGAGGAGTAGAGGATGAAATTGATAGTATGCTTATTGATAGGTTGGCTTGTTCCACTCACTGCTATCGAGACCATTCAGGTGAGCGGCAACCGTTTTGTCACCGCATCCGGGGAGACCGTTATCTTTCAGGGTGTGAACAGTTCAGATCCGGACAAACTGATGAAGGATGGTCATTGGAATGAAGCCTATTTTGCCCAGGCAGCCGGTTGGGGCGCTAATGTTGTCCGCATCCCGGTCCATCCTTCAGCCTGGCGTGAACGATCGCCGCAGGGATATCTGCCCCTCCTCGATCAGGGTATCCATTGGGCAAAACAACACCAACTTTATGTGATCATCGATTGGCATTCCATCGGCAATCTGCAGGACCAGCTGTTTCAGCACAAATCATACGAAACCAGCGTTGAGGAGACCACCGAATTTTGGCGGATCATGGCGGCAAAGTATAAAGACAATCCAACGGTCTTTGCGTATGAGCTCTATAATGAACCGACAGTAACCGGTAAAATGGCGGGCATGACCTGGCCGGAGTGGAAAGGATTGATGAACGACCTGATCTCTGAGATCCGCAAAATCGATGCACACAAGATCATTCTCATCGCCGGATTTGATTGGGCGTATGATTTAAAGCCGATTAAAGAAGACGCATTCGATCTCCCCAACATCGCCTATGTTTCCCATCCTTATCCGATGAAGCGCCCGGAACCGTGGGAGGATAAATGGGAGGCGGACTGGGGATTTGTCGCTGATCACCATCCGGTCATCCTGACCGAGATCGGGTTTTGTCTGGCAGGAGAAAAAGGCGAACATGTACCAGTGATCAGCACCGAAGCCTATGGGCCGGCGATCACCCGCTATTGTGAACAAAAAGGCATATCATGGGTGGCCTGGGTATTTGATCCCAATTGGGCGCCGATGATGTTCTCGGACTGGGATTTCACTCCGACAACCCAGGGAAAATTCTTTAAAGAGTATTGGCAGGCCAAACGTCAGCAGTGAGGGCTGCGGAACTGATTCGATCTCTTGAGCGCCGGTGTACTGACCCGATCCTTAAACGATCCTGATGCGGAATCCCGCGATGACTCTCAAGGGATCGGGTCAATTTGCATCCTGCCTAGGATTGTTTTTTTCCCGCCAGCAGCAATCCGACCAAGGCCACGAGAGCGCCGATCACAGCGCCGATAATTTGACGGGCGCCAAAACGATCTGAACTGCCGATCCCGAAAACATCCGCCAACAGTGATACCGCCAAAACCAGCAATCCTGCCGCCAATAAAATCGTCCCGATTGTCTTGAGATTCTTCATCTGAACACCTCATCTTGTTTGATTGGAATTGACCCATACCCTCGAAACACGATTTCTCATTTAATAATTACAATCGGGGTGTCGACTATGCAGAAAAAAGCACTTTGAGTACAGCCCGTTGTTTATGGAGATCATATCTGAGCAAATTCCTGAATTGACAATCCATAAAATCAGCGAAATCTTTGAAATATCCCCGCTGGACACCCAAGAGGTGAAGCAATTACTCGCAGCTCAACTCGCCAATGCGGAAGCTGTAATCTGAAATGGAACGAAATGATTTGGGAGTAAGGAGGAATTTGCGCGACAAGTATTTTAAATGACCTGCTGTTCATGATTCGCATTCAATTCGCGACGCGAAGGCCAAACAGGCCTAGACAATCATCAATTCTCCAATCGCAGAATGTGGAAATTAATGCCGGCAAAAACCATTTCATTTTCAATTGAATTCACTTCTGCACCACCGTCTTGCGCGTCTCTCTGAAATCACCCGCCTGCAAAGTGTAGAAATAGAGCCCGGAAGAATAATGCGACGCATCCCACTTGATCTCGAATTGTCCGGCGGGATATTGCTCCTTCACCAGGGTTTCGACCGTTTTCCCGAGAATGTTGTATACCGTGCAGGTCACCTCACACGATGTCGGCAGCGTAAAGCGGATAGTCGTCGATGCGTTGAACGGATTCGGGTAATTTTGTGTCAATTTAAAGCAAAGCGGGATTTCAGCTCCTTCTTCAACGGAAGTGATGAACTGAAAGCGAAGCCAGTTGAGATTAAAACCGGATTGGGTGACCTTGAGCCGCAGCGTGTAACGCCCTTCCGGCAGAATAGCCGATTGACTGACCGTGCGCCAGGTCTGCCATCCGCCGGTCACCGGAAAGGTGACGCTGTGGATTTTTTTTGAGTCGCTTTCATCGATCAGCAACAGATCAATCCGACCGCCGCTGCTTTCCGATGCCACACGATAATCGACAGTGTAGGTCCCGGCATTCTTGATCGTCACCCGATAATCGGCATAATCGCCAACGTCGGAATACCCCAGGTTCTGCCCGCCGCCGCTGTCGGTTGTATTTTCGAGTTGAAAGCCGTTGTTGGCATCAAAATTCTCCGCCTGAAGTTGTCCGGGAATGGCCTGTCGCGATTCCAGTCTATTCTGGACGCGCAGATCTGTAAACGAAACCAGTGGCGTCGCATCAACGGCCTTGATGTCGTTGCCATTATAGGAAATATAGATTCGGTCTTCATAAAAGACCGGTTCAGCCAGCGTCATCAGCAACTGATATCCCGAGGCATCGATTTCATAAGAATTAACGGCGATGGCTTTGAAGGCTGTGCGCACACTAAAACCGCCAGGCGCAGCCGGCAACGGTTCGGCAATTTTTTTATTGAATGAAGCCATGAGACTCTTTCCATCACCACGCGTCGACGCGGCAAGACATTTGAACGGCTGCTCCTCCGGCGGACTTGGATTGAATACCTCGAAGAAATTCATGTTAAAATCCCCGGTTTCGAAATATAGTTTGAGCGCATGTCTCCCCTGCTCAAGAATAATCCCGCTGGTCGTGACCGTTGACCAATTCTGCCAGCCGCCGGTGTTTTTTAATGTGATGCCCGCGCTGATCGATCGATCATCCAACTCCACATGAAGCCTGCCGGCAGCCGTGGCGGAGGCGATGCGAAAAGAAAAAT
>RPQV01000266.1 GCA_003818595.1 Calditrichota bacterium | reverse complement strand
TGAATGCCGGCCCAAGGAATGATGCCATTGACCTTGGCGGTGTAAATATTGCCGTGATGTTCCTTCAAATTTTCGACGTCCATTTTGCTCCAACTCGTTGAGGTCACCCATGCTTTCATTTCGGGCCGTAATTCACGGATGCGGTCAATGCCGATAGAACGATGTTCACCAAACCAACGACCATAGCCGCCCCCGTAAAATCCATGAGAGACGACCAATCCTAAATTGCTTAGCGCTCCAGGATCGTCAGCGATCGCATCAGCATATCCCCAATAACTGAATCGATACCAATTGGTGCATTCGCCGGGTGTAAGACCGACATCGTTCAGACTGCGGCTGTCGAGCATTGGACGCATAAACTTTAGAAAATCGACGACCTGTTCAGGCGGCCAGAACATATTATAGTCATGACCTGTGCCGATATTGCCGCTTTTGCCATCAGCAGGCCAGCGCATCCAGTCTTCACCTTCGTTGTGGAGCGAAATATAACGAATGGGAAAATTTTCATTGACTCTCAGGAATTCAACCCAATCGACGATATAATTGGCCAGATTATATTTTTGCTCCGGATCCAGGTCTCGTCCGCGCAAAAACTTTTGTTTTGTGGCCCATGCCGGAGGGCCGTAAAGGGTGGTGATGATCTGTAGACTGTCTCCTCGTGCTCTCGCAAGTTTCAATCCCTCACGAACAAAATATCGCATCCACTCGGTGGTTGTGGTATGATCGAAGGGTGTTCCTATATCCCGTTGATGCCAGGGATCACAAAACATTTTCAAAATGCCGGGTTTCAATCCTTCGTTACCGAAGACCAGTTCGATGATTTCTCGGCGTTCCTCTTCCGATAAAATGCTGAAACCGCCGTATTCCTGCGGGTCTTGCTGATAATCGCCGGTCTGTGAGACTTGTACATAATTAAAGCCGAATCCATCCCATTCGCGCAGCACGCGCGAAAAATCGACTTGAGCTCGCACCACACTGAAATCATCATAATACTGCCCGAATATAGGAACGAGACCCATCAAAAGAAAACTGATTGCAAACCGTTTCATTGGCGTTCTCCCTTTTTATTTGCCAGTTAGTTTATGACGAATCCCCCATTCAAAATGGAAGCCCTGTTCTTCCCCTTTGATGGTATTTTCCAGCATATCATGCTGATGATATTCACACAAGAGTGTCAGTTGCATGTGCTTAATTATTTGAGCATTTAACTGCGCCCCGGCCAGCACACCCAGGTCACTCTCATTCAGGTTCATGAAAACAAAGGGCATTACTGTGAGCCTTTGATGAAGACGCAAGGGGCTATATTCGGCGCCAAAACGGACGTGTCGGGAGAATGGCGAGTTGCCGTCCTTCATTGAGCCGATATTGATCAGGAGGAGGTGGTCGCTCGGCAACTTGAAGGGGATTTCGAGATTATAAAATGTTCCCCGGTGAGTCAGATAAAAAGAAACCAGCGGCGCTTGCCATTTTGTGTCCTGTTTGGCAGGATGAGTCCCATAATGCAGAAAATAGAATATCGAGTAAACACTTGTCCAGGTTTTCCAAGTCAGCAGATCGGCAAAGAGGGCTTGACGTAAAAATGATCTGTTGGAGAGTTCTATGCCGCGATTCAGCAGCGCAAGTCGATAGAGATTAATATCATCGAACAGCTGGGGCGAGGTTGCGTAGACGGTCTGCGTCAAACTTTCGATATTTTGTCCTGAGGCAAATGGTTTTTCATTACTTCCTGAACTGAGAATATACAAAACATCGCGCAACTTGGTCATCAAAAATGAAATGGATTCGTAATAGGGTTGATCAAGATCAATGGCCTCTCGCCAGAGGGTGCGGGCATTCCATTCATCCTGGTTTAATCCGGCGGCTATCGCCGATAAAAGCTGGTCGTCTGAATAATTATTCGAAACCACTGGGTCTTTATACCAGGAAGGGTAATAAAAACCGGGCACATACGAACTTGTCCAACGATGAATGTTGATGCCGCTGTTGAATAAGGCATTCGATTTACGATAGAGATATTCATGTGCCATTTCGTGCGAATAGTATCTCAACATGGCGTTGGTCCAGACTGCAGCACTCAATTGACTTGCACGAAAAGGTAAAGAATTTGATCTCGATATTCTCATGGATAGAATATCGAGTCCGTAAGCAATCGCTTGATTCGCAGAAAACCAGACCTTGGCATTTGCGTCAAATGAACGCCGGGGGTCTGCAGCGGTTATCGAAAGAGTGCGTGAGGAATCGTCCGTTTGGGCAATAAGGTGATGAAAACATAACAATGAAACAAGAAATGTAAATCTCATTCGGGTGATCAGATATCCTTCTTCAGAGTACCGGCTTCTGTTCTCAGATTGATTACTGCAGAGGCGTCAAGCTTCCAGAATCGTGTTTGATGTTTAATGGAGCAAACTATTGTTTTATTGAATCACTGTTTTGAAAATGTACAAGTCTGTACCAATACCATTGTCTTCATTCTGCGGCCAATGGAAATTTCATCGGCTTTCGGTCGCGCGTGCTGCGATAAATCGCGGTGAACAGCTCAACTGTTTTCCGCCCTTCCTGACCGTTTACTATCGGCTGACGATCATTGACGATCGCCTGACAAAAATCCTCAATTTGGAGGCAATGAAAATATTCCATTGGATTCACCTGATGAAAAAAGGATTCATCTTCTTTTTTCCAAATCTCTTTTTTATCTTCTTCCCCGGGGATGGTCCACAAATCGTTGTAAGGGGCTTGGGTGATGGTAGACATGCCGGCAATGAACATTGCACCGCCATCGGTCTGTGCTCCCACCGCCGCACCATTTTTGCCGAAAACGTGGACTCGTCCGTATAGAGCCGGGTTCTGCGAGTTACTGACGATGATATTTCCGAGGGCGCCGTTTTTGAATTGAATCACCGCGACAGCCGTATCTTCGACTTGGATGTACGGATGGTTCAAGTTTGCCCACAAGCCGTAGAGTTCGTCGATCGGTCCCATCATCCATTGAAGAATATCCAGTTGGTGCGGGGCTTGATTGACCAAAACTCCACCGCCTTCCAATTCCCAACTTCCCCGCCAGGGATCAGAGTCGTAATATTTTTTATCACGCCATCCCAGCATGGTTGCCAATCCAAGAATAGGGACCCCTAACTTTCCCTCATCCAAGGCGCGACGCATTCGCTGAACAGGTGGATAGAACCGCCGCTGGCTTATCACTCCCAATTTTTTCCCTGTCGTCGCGGCAGTTTCGATCATTATATCGCAATCCTGCAGTGTCGCCGCCAGCGGTTTGTCAACGAGAACGTGAGCTCCTGCGCGCATTGCGGCAATGGCAGTTTGAGCATGGGTTGGATGGGTGGTGGCGATGGTGACCATCTGTACGCCGCCCTGCGATATCATCTCTTCGATTGAGTGATAGGCGCGGATTTGGTATTGTTCCGCAAACAATTCCGCCCGTTCATAGGTGCGATTCCAAACAGCGGTCAGCTGCGAAGAGGACGCCTGCTTCAAAGCAGCGGCATGCACGTGCCCGGCCTTGCCGGCGCCGATGACGGCAGTCTTGAGTTTTTCCATATTAATTTGAGCCTTATGTCAAAATGGTTCAAGGATTCAGGATGACCTTCATCAGCCCTTTTTCTTTCTGATAGAGACGTTCGAACCAGACTGCACCTTCGCTCAAAGGCGCGGTGATCGTCATCAAGGGATCGGTTTGAAGAACGCCGCAGGCCATTTTGGCCAATACGGCGGGAAATTCGCCGGCGATCGCGCAGCTGCCCTGCAGCCGCAGCTGCTGCGTCACCACTGCCTGAAGCGGCAATTCGACAGAAGGAGACAAATTGCCGACCAAGGTGATCGTCGCCCCTTTGCGCACCGCGGTCAACGCCGTTTTCACCGAGGCTGCGATTCCCACGGCTTCAAACGCGACATCTGCGCCGCGACCATGGGTCTGTCCTTTGATGACGGCGGCTATGTCGAGGGCATCAGCGGAAAAACATTGATCAGCGCCAAATTGTAGCGCCAATTTCAGCCGGTCCGGATCGGCGTCAACCGCCCAGATTCGGCCGCATCCCCGCAGACGAAGTGCCTGTATCAGACATAAACCAATCATCCCGGCGCCGACGACCAGGACACTATCGTTCAGGCAAAAGGGCGTCAAATCAATCGCATGGAAAGCGACGGCGAATGGTTCGACCATTGCCGCCTGATTGAAGCTGATGTTGTCCGGCATTTTATAAAGGATATGCTGCGGAATGGCGGTATATTCTGTAAAAGCACCAGGGCGACGATACTCTCCCGGCGATACGCCAAGAACTTGGCGATGATCGCTCAGATTATACATCCCTTTGCGTGTGTACCAATCGTCGAGCTTGTAAATGGTCGAATCAAAGGTGACGCGATCGCCGATTTTCCAAGTCCTTACCAGGTTACCCAACGCCGCGATGACTCCACTAGCCTCGTGTCCCATGATCAATGGTGGAATTCGTCGGCCGGTGCTGCCGTCCCAGCCGTGGACATCACTGCCGCAGATTCCACAAGCTTTCACTTCGACCAGCACCTCATCGTCAGCAAGTTCCGGCAGGGGAACATCCTGGTATACCAATTTTCGATACGCTTCGAGCACGAGCGCTTTCATGAGCACGTCTCCCTAAATCCATCAAAAAGATGGAAAATATAACACAGAATAGTGCAACTGTCAAGGCTTTGTTAGACAGGGTACCCCCTAAATTTGTAGAAAAACCAAAAAGAGTTCCGCTTGAGACGGTGGCAGTGTTTTCACTCTTCCCAACCCCGGGGTTGCCGACAACACAAAAATGGGATAAAAGCAGTGGTTAGGGGCGGCAACCCCGGGGTCGATCAAACGACTCTACCGGCAAAAGAATGAAATGTCCACCGTATTTTCCATATTTTTCTGTCAAGTTAATTTTAAAAGAATTATATTCATTAAACTTTGCATCAGGAGGAATGATCATGCCGCAACTTCAAACCCGCCGATCTTTTGTGAAAAACAGCATGGCCGCTGCCGCCGTCCTCGGCGCTCCAGCTTTGGTTTCCGGGCGCAACCTGAATGACAAAATTCTGATGGGATTTATTGGAATCGGCAACCGCGGTTCGCAATTGCTGAATATATTTATGACTCAGCCGGATGTTCAGGTCACCGCTCTTTGCGATATCTATGAACCCTTTCTGCAGCGCGATCGTGCGCAGGTTGATCATCGGTTTTCACAGTCAGTCGACCGAATTCCCCCAATGGGTGAATCATTTCCCAAGAGCGTGAAACGCTATCATGATTTTCGCCGTTTGCTCGATGATAAACAGGTGGACGCTGTCTGCATTGCAACACCCGATCACTGGCATGCCCTGCAAACCATCGCTGCTTGTCGCGCGGGAAAAGATGTCTATATCGAAAAACCGTTGAGCATCACCCTGCGGGAAGGGCGAAGAATGGTGCAGGTTGCCCGCGAAACTAACCGTGTGGTGACGGTTGGAATCCACCGGAGAGCGTCTCCGATTTATCAAAAGCTTGTTGCGGAAATTTTAAGCGGTAAAATCGGACATATTTCTGTCGCTTCAGCGGCGAGAATTAACAATATGATGCCGGACGG
>RPQV01000265.1 GCA_003818595.1 Calditrichota bacterium | reverse complement strand
TGGAAAGCCGCTGAAAATCCGGACAGTTGGTCAATCGAAAATGGTGTTCTCATGACGAATGGTCCGCGTTCACATCTTTTTTATGTCGGGAATGTGCAAGGAGCTAATTTCAAGAATCTTGAATTTTCAGCTGACGTCATGACGACACCTGGATCCAATTCAGGGATATATCTGCACACCGAGTATCAGGAAAGCGGCTGGCCGAGAAAAGGGTATGAGATGCAGATTATAAATTCCAATCCTGAGGTTGAGCCCGGTGAATATATAGAACGGAAAATGACCGGCAGCATTTATGCGGTGCGCAATGTCTGGAAAGCGCCTGTGAGTGATAATGAGTGGTTCAATTATCGCATCAAAATTCAAGGGAAGACCATACAAACCTTCCTCAACAATGTCCTCATCGCCGAGTACACTGAATCTTCCCATCCCTGGCGTCCATCAGAACTGAAAGGCAGATTGCTTTCCTCTGGAACGATTGCCCTTCAAGGGCACGATCCCAACAGCCGGGTCTATTTCAAGGATATTCGAGTGCGGCCTCTGCCGGATGACCTGCCGACGCCAGGAGTAGCTCTTGAAAATGGCGAACTCGATTCAGTATTGACCAGTCTCGCAGCGAATAATTTCCCCCTGTTGGACCTCCATGTTCATCTAAAGGGAGGTCTGACCATAGACCAGGCACTGGCACGCGCCCGCTTGTATGGCTTCACCTATGGTATCGCATACAACTGTGGTCTCGGAATGACCTTTGAAAACGACTCGCTGCTGCAGAATTTTTTAAGCACTTATCAACCACAACCCGCAGCATTTCTTGCGATGCAGGCTGAAGGGCGTGAATGGCTGGACATCTTTTCAGAAACGTCCATTTCCGAATTTGACTATATATTTACCGACGCCATGACATGGAGCAACGACAAAGGGAAACGCATGCGGTTGTGGGTTCCTGAAGAAACAACCGTAGGCGATCCCGATCACTTTATGGAGATGCTCGTCAAGTCAATCGAGAATATTTTAAAAAACGAGCCGATAGATATATATGTCAACCCTACATTTTTGCCGGCGGAGATCAGCAGCCGCTATGACGAGCTGTGGACATCGGAGCGCATGGAGCGGGTCATTAATGCACTGGTAGAAAATAAAGTAGCTCTGGAAATCAACGATCGGTACAAAATACCCAGCGCGGTTTTTATCAGCAAAGCCAAAAAAGCGGGTGTAAAATTCACGTTCGGTACGAATAATGGTTCGCAAGATGACCTCGGACATCTTGACTATTGTTTGAAAATGATTCAAGAATGCGGACTGAAATCCCAGGATGTATGGCTGCCGTGATTTCTTTTGTTGATCAGTGCAGCAGCGGCAGAGTCTGACCGTCGCTGTTGCATTCACGCTAATCAATCCGTTTTATTCTCCCTTCAACTTGAGAATGTATCTCCTGCTGTGCGATAATGTACTCTGTCACCACATCAGAAATCAGAGCAGGCAGGGGCTGCACGTTTTGAAAAACGAAATCCTGCTGCCACTTTCCCATCACAAAATCGACCGTCACACCACGATAGCTCTTTGTCGGATTAATTCGGACGCCATTTATTTCAGCATGAAGGAGTTTGCCTTTCCCATCATCACCTTTGGTATAGGTATAGTTCAATCCGGAAACTTGATAAAGGCTGCTGCCCTTTTGAATATTCGACTGCACATCATTTTCAATGAGACCGAGCAGCTGGTCACCTGAAAATTCAAAGGTGACGAGATAATTTGAAAAGGGCAGAATTTCCATGACATCCATACGCGTGATCGGTCCTGCCGGCAGGCTTTTGCGAATACCCCCACTATTCATAATCGCCACGTCTGCACCAACATTAGCGCGCATGGCATCGGTTATGAAATTGCCAATATTTGATTCCTGTTTCTCGCTGCTTTTCCAATCTACTGCCAGTCGGCCGATTGTACGACCGTATTCACTTTTAATTTGCTGCTCGAAACTTGCGACCAGCCCTGCCATCTCCGGATTCGGCGTTTTTATGCTGTCAACCCACAGATTCATCATTTGATAATCAAACGAAGCAACGGCATCGTTCTCAACATGAACCGTCAATCGTCCCAGAGCTCGTGTTTTTGATCCCGCCTGAACAATGAGCACTCCGTTCTCAATTTGAGGCTGCTCCAACAGAGTGTGGCTGTGTCCGCCGACGATGATGTCAGCATGAGCAATTCGTCTCGCCAATGGCACATCTTGATCGTCGCCTTGATGAGTCAACAAAACAATCAAATCCGTACGTTTGTCGATTTTATCAATCCATTTCTGTGCAGTTGTCGTCGGATCCAGTACCTGGACATTGCTCAGATTTTTATCGCTGACAACATCGTACAGATCTTCCAACACCAGACCAATGACTCCCACGCGTATTTTGCCAATCTCATAAATGCGATAGGCAAAAGGTGCAATCGGTTCTCCGTTGAGCATCAGATTAGCGCAGATCATATCGCGGTCAGCAATGGAGAGTAGCTTTTTCAAATTTTCCTGCCCCTCATCAAACTCATGATTGCCGAGGGTGCCGACATCATAGCCGACGAGGTTCATCATGGCGACGAAACCTCCATTTAATGCTCCATTATAAGAAATTTTTGACAATAGAGTACCCGTTGAAAAATCTCCTGCGTCCAAAAGCAGCGAATGCGGAAAACGTTGTCGTTGTTCTCTGATGGCGTCTTGCAGGGCAATCATACCGCCCACTAAAGGCTTGGTGGTCTGATCCACCCAGGTTGCCGGCGTCGGTAAAAATTGTGAATGCATATCATTGGTGTGCAATAACGTCACTTCGCCACTACGCGTTCGAGACAATAGCATACTGCCGAACATTAACAGAAAAATCAGGGTATGTTTCATCAGTCTTTTCCTTTCTCGGTTCAATATGATCAATTGTAATCAATTTTGGTGATTGTTGCCATAAAAACTTGCACCCTTTCATTACGAGAAGCATCATTGAAACCGATTGCTAAAATCTTTGCTCTTGAGAAGCATTAAAAGGTAAAATGGATTTTTTTGTTGAATTCAGCCTCAAGGATTATTAACTTTAGGCACTTTATTAGGAGGTACTCCATGGCCACATTGACCTTTCTTGGCGCAGCAGGCACAGTCACCGGTTCAAGACATTTGCTGACAATTCAGGGGAAAAATTATCTGATCGACTGTGGTTTATTTCAAGGCGAAAAACAAAATCGACTGAAAAACTGGGAACCTTTTGCCATCCCGCCTCAGACCATTGACCGCGTTTTCTTAACCCATGCGCACATCGATCATAGTGGTTGGTTGCCGCGCTTGAGTAAAGAAGGATTTGGAGGCCCTATTCATTGTACCTATTCCACTGCCGATCTTTGCGAGATCATGCTCAAAGACAGTGCACATCTGCAGGAAGAGGACGCCAAGTGGGCCAATAAAAAGGGATTTTCGAAGCATAAACCGGCATTGCCGCTCTATACAGTCGATGATGCCGATAAAGTGCTCAGTCGATTTAAACCACTTTATTATGGACAGGACTATTTCGACGCCATACCCGGATATCGGGTGAAATTTAAAGATGCCGGACACATTTTGGGCGCTTCCTTTATTGAAATCAAAAAAGAGATCGGCAATACAGCGCGCAAATTATTGTTCGGCGGAGACTTTGGCAGGGCAGTTCAACCCTTGTTAAAGGCGCCCACCCAAGTCTTTAACATCGATTATCTCATCCTCGAATCCACCTATGGAAACCGTCTGCACAGCTCAGAGGATCCCGATGTGGAGCTTGTTCGGGTGATTAATGAAAGCAGCGCTCGGGGAGGTGTTTTGGTGATTCCGGCGTTTGCAGTGGGTCGTACCCAAGCGCTTTTGTACAAAATTCGTGAATTTGAAGAGAAGGGATTAATTCCAGTACTGCCGGTGTATGTTGATTCGCCTATGGCAATCGAATCGGTGGATGTCTACAGCAAACATCCAGCTGATCTCAATCTATTGTGTCGAATCGAAGTGTATGAAGGTAAAAATCTCTTCCGTCCCAAGAAATTGCACATTTGCAGAACCCGCGAAGAATCGCAGGCGATCAACTCGATAAAAAAAGAGGCGATTATCATCTCTTCGAGTGGAATGGCCACCGGAGGCAGAATTCTACATCATCTGGCTGAGCGTTTACCCATCAAAAATAATACGGTTTTATTCATAGGCTATCAGGCAGTCGGGACGCGCGGTCGAACCATCCAGGAAGGAAATCCGACGGTAAAAATTCACGGTCGAGACATCCCAATACACACTCATGTGGAAAGCATAGAAGGCGCTTCAGCGCATGGAGATTATAACGAAATCATCGCCTGGCTGATGGGCTTCAACAAAGCGCCGGAAAAAGTGTATATTGTTCATGGAGATCCCGAATCGTCTTTATCTCTGGCCGGGAAAATACGCGATTATTTCGGCTGGGAAGTGGTCATTCCTAAACTTTTTGACAGATTTGAAATTGACATATAAAGTCATTGTATTCATGGGCAGGCCAAACAGTATCCTGAAAAACAGCATTACTGAAAGGTGACAGATGTTTCCGCTTCAGGCGCTTCTATTGCTTATTGTGGGCTTTGCCTTATTAATCAAGGGGGCAGATTGGTTGGTTGAAGGTGCGTCATCCTTGGCGATGAGGATGCGCATTCGACAAATTGTCATTGGACTGACAGTGGTGGCATTTGGAACTTCAACACCCGAGTTGGTAGTCAACATCCTCGCTGCGCTCAAAGGCAATGTGGATATTGCATTCGGCAATATTATGGGGAGCAACATTGCCAATATCCTTCTCATCCTCGGATTGGCTGCCGCTATCCAACCGATTCACACCCATCATAACACCATATGGCGGGAAATTCCGTTTTCGCTGCTCGCCGTTTTTGTTCTATTTGCCCTCGTCAATGACCGCATATTCACCGGTGAGGTCAACCTATTGGCTCGAAACGATGCGCTCATTTTATTACTGTTTTTCCTCATTTTCCTGGCTTACAACTTTGCGATCGCAAAAATCGAAATAGATGACCTGCCGGAGGTCAAGATGCTTCCTGTTGGAAAGATCATTCTTTTTATTTCGACCGGACTCGGGGGTCTGTTTTTCGGCGGACGGTTGGTCGTCGACAATGCGGTGATCATCGCCCGTTATTTTCAGATCAGCGAAAAAGTAATCGGGCTCACGATTGTGGCAGTGGGAACCTCTCTGCCGGAGCTGTTCACTTCGATGGTTGCTGCCGCAAAGAATAAAATGGATATTGCGGTAGGGAATGTGGTGGGATCGAATATCTTTAATGTTTTCTTCATCCTTGGCGTCACCGGACTGATCCATCCGCTTGACTACAACAGCAGCATGAACTTTGATTTTATTGTGTTGGCGATTGCGTCCATCTTGCTTTTTATTTCGACGTTTATACATCCGATTGGCAAAGTGAGCCGTGTTGAAGGTATTTGTTTTGTGATAATCTATTTTATATATCTCGTTTATGTCTTGACGAATGGATGAACAGGACGGCGACTGCACGATAAAGCCTGATTGGTCATTCTTCATCCATGAAGCTTAATTGATTAAACAATAAAAT
>RPQV01000264.1 GCA_003818595.1 Calditrichota bacterium | reverse complement strand
TTGAAGGATTTGAGATCGCCGGCTTTGGCAGCACGGTCGATGGTGATGTCAATGGCTTTCAAATCAGGATGTAAAACGTTCGGCATCATCGGTGGCGGATACCATCCTTCTGAGACAGTCTTCCGCTACAACGGAGCAGCCGGATTGGGCTTTCATCAGATGATGACCGAGAATATGTCACTCAATCTGGAAGCCGTGTCAACAATATATATGACTGATCTTCATTTCAATGACCTTGACCAAACAACATGGATTCATTCGCTCAAGCTGCTTCTGGATTATCGCATCGCGAAAAAATTCGGCATCTTTGCAGGCCCGACGATGAATCTGCTGCAGTCCCACCAATCGGCGGCTTTTGAAAAAACGCCATCCGCCCTTTGGGAAAAACAAGACCAAGCCGATTCCCATCCATTCCAAAAAATCTGGATCGGCGTCCAGGCGGGAATTTATTACAAGCTGTAGCCTATTTATCTATTCTATCTTGACGTTTTCTTTTTTTCGATTCTATTGTTTTCTCTATACGATCCTAACGTTTTGTTTATTCGATCATATCGTTTTGTCATTGCGACTTTAATCCTCTGGTCATTTCGACCTTAATCCTTTTGTCATTTCGACGAGCGCAGCGAGGAGAAATTTTATCTGCTGCAAATAAGATTTCTCGCTCGCGCTCGAAATGACAAATTGGGGGAAAGAAATCATGCGAGAATTCAACTTTTATGTTTACATTCTAACAAACTGGAATGACCAAATCATGTATGTCGGCATGACAAACAACCTTGAGCGACGCATGTATGAACATAAAAACAAATTAGTGAATGGTTTTACCAAGAGATATAATATGAACAAACTTGTTTATTATGAACACACAACCAATGTCTATGAAGCTATTGCACGAGAGAAAGAAATTAAAAATTGGCGCAGAGAAAAGAAGAATAAACTGGTAACCACGTTAAATCCTGATTGGAATGACCTCAGACTTGAATGGGAATAGGAATTGGATTATGATTTAATATCCACCTAAAGAGTTTAAGAACAACCCAGACACTCTTTTCGTTAATTCGATAAGCACAGGCAGGAGAAATCTGATGCACAGCAGATAAGATTTCTCGCTGACGCTCGAAATGACAAAAGGGGCTGAATGATAAAAAGCGGCTGAATGATAAAAGGGGGCTGAATGACAAATGGGGTTGATCATGCGATCCTCACGCAGCAATCATACGCTGTGCCTAGGCGCACGGCGTCATGCCAGTTGGAGAATAAGCAAAAATTCTCTATATTCTTCTGCCAAGAATAAACACTAAAAGGAGCGCAAATGTCATATATCGCGAATTCGGATCGATATGAATCCATGACCTATAACCGTTGCGGAAAAAGCGGACTGAAACTCCCTGTACTCTCCCTCGGCTTGTGGCATAATTTCGGAGGCGTCGACATCTTTGAGACCGGAAGATCGATGCTTCGGAGGGCTTTTGATCTCGGCATCACCCATTTTGATCTTGCCAATAATTATGGCCCGCCGCCGGGTTCGGCTGAAGAGACTTGGGGCAGAATGATGCAATTGGATTTTCACCCCTATCGGGATGAACTGATCATATCCACCAAAGCCGGATATTATATGTGGCCAGGGCCTTATGGTGAATGGGGCTCGAAAAAATACTTGATCTCCAGTCTTGATCAAAGCCTGAAAAGAACCAAATTGGATTATGTTGACATATTTTATTCCC
The DNA here is from genome assembly GCA_003818595.1 of Calditrichota bacterium. Lineage (GTDB taxonomy): Bacteria > Zhuqueibacterota > Zhuqueibacteria > Residuimicrobiales > Krinioviventaceae > Fontimicrobium. The sequence goes on along the minus strand of RPQV01000264.1, from coordinate 3,883 downwards.
ACCGTCCGGATCCAGAGACACCACTCGAGGAAACGATGGACGCGCTCGCTCATGTCGTCAGACAGGGCAAGGCGCTCTATGTCGGTATTTCGAATTATTCTGTCGAGCAGACAAAACGCGCCATTTTAATCCTGCGGGAAATGAATGTGCGTCTGCTCATTCATCAACCTAAATATTCAATGCTGGAACGCTGGGTAGAAGGCGGACTGTTGAATTTGCTGGAACAAGAGGGAGTCGGATGTATTCCCTTTTCTCCTTTAGCACAGGGATTATTAACAGATCGTTACTTGAACGGCATACCGGCGGATTCGCGCGCCGCGAAACCATGGGGATTTCTTAAAGCTGAGGAGATCAATGAAGAGTTGGTCGATCGGCTGCGTCGCCTCAATAAATTGGCACAGGAACGAGGTCAGTCTTTATCTCAAATGGCGTTGGCATGGCTGCTGCAGAGACCGCAAGTGACATCCGTCCTCATCGGCGCCAGCAGCGTAGCTCAGCTTGAAAACAATGTCGCCGCCGTAAAGAATCTCTCATTTTCGACTGTGGAACTCGCCCACATCGCAGAGATACTCGGGAAATAGCATCTCTGCGTAGGAATGCTCCCGTGTGCCGTTCTACGTGCGTGCGGATGTTGAGAGGCAAATCACGGTTAAAATAAAAAAGGGGCTGGTGTTGCTTCCAGCCCCTGCATGCAAAGAGAGAAAAGTAATTTACTTGAAAAAAACAATGCCGATATTCATGCTCATATAAAACCGGTTCTTCACGCCGGCCATAATATCACTGTTCGAAGCACTCAAATAATTGAATCTGCTGCCGACGTTCAGGTTCATGCGACCGAGAGGAAAGATAACGCCTGCCTCGGGTGCTAAACCCCAACGCCATTTTCTTCCTTCAAAAACAACTATCCCGACTTCAGATCGATTCCATTCATAATAACCCCCAACATTCACTCCGCAATAAGGTTTCCACCCAACCGGACCTTTTAAATAGAAATGTGTGTTCAGCATCAGCGGGAATGTATTCATAAATCGGATCTGAGAATTTATCAACCCCAGTCCCATCGATCCCCAAGCAGTTGTCTGCCAATAAAATAATTGTTGGCCGAAACTACCGCCGATAGAAATAGAGGGCTTTATAAAATGCCGGACATCGAGACTAAAGCCAAGCAGACTGGGATTGGTAATATAGGAGCTCATTTCATTTCCTGGAAACGCAATGTTATAATTCATGGAAATGAGCCATGGCTGAGCAGTCAACTTTACGCTCAACATAAAAAGTATTGCAGGAATCCACACACGTCTCATGTTGCCACCCTTCCTGAAAGATTTCGATATCGCTTATTGATCATCATTGCTGGTATCATGATAAACAACACAGCAAACAATGGGCCGAAACTCTATGCCGCTCCTCTGTCCATTGGCTCAAAATATCTAAAAATCGAATTCGGTTAAACCTTATCTATCTAATTGATTTTTTAGAACTAAATGCTCAATCCCTTCAGTGTGGCCGGGAACTGATTTTCATCAACACGTCATGGTTGACAGCTTGGAAGCGAGCCCCTCATTTACAAAACTGTATCTTGGGATTACGAATGATTTTTTAAATACAGGTGTTACAAAAAAATGACACCCCCTGAAAGCCGACACTACCGACTCTGATTCCGATAATGCAAAATAATCAAATGACAACTTGGTCGTAATCGATAGATATTTTTATGGCACCAGAATATACTCCCGCGCCAAAGCTGTGAACAGTTGCACTTGCTCTCTCTGCCAAAGATTATCTTTTCCCATTTCGTCAGCCATTATAGCCGCTACGATGCGACCCATCTCAATCGCAGCGCGTGCATCCAGTAATAATGCGCGCGTTCGTCTTGCCAGGACATCCTCAACGGTACGAGCCATTTCCTCCCGAACTGCCCAGACCACTTCCGCCGCTATATAAGGGAGTTTTGGATGCAGGGGTTCGGCCAGCTTTAGATTCTCGCGCAACAACCGATGAATACCCAAGGCATCAGCACCATAATAATGAAGCGGATCGCCTGCGTGATAATCTTTCAGCCATCCATGAACACGCATGGTTTCAGTCCGGCAGGGGCGCTCCTGCAACCCGGCCACTTGCGCTGCCTGATCAATGACATCTTGCCCCATCTTGCGATAGGTGGTCCATTTACCACCGGTAATGGTGACCAACCCTGACTTGGAGATGAAAATCGAATGATCACGGGACAGGGTCGCTGTATTCTTACCTTCGCCACTGCGCACCAAAGGTCTAAGTCCCGCAAAAACACTGAGCACGTCCTGCGGTTGGGGATCTTTGGTCAGATAACGGGCTGCATGAGAGAGAATGAATTCAACCTCTTCCGGCAGCGCACGCGGTTCCAGAGAAGGAGATTGTATCGGCGTATCTGTGGTGCCGACGACCACTCTATCCCTCCATGGAACCGCAAAAAGCACTCGCCCATCATCGGTGTGCGGCACCATGATGGCGGTTTCTCCCGGCAAAAAAGCTTTATCCAACACCAGATGAACCCCTTGGCTGGGCGCAATAATTCGATCAAAGTGAGGTTCATCCATTTGTAAAATATCATCGACAAAAACACCTGTCGCATTGATGACCACACGTCCTGAAATTTGATATTCGTGACCGTTCTCTAAATCATCCACAACGACGCCGGTGATCATATCTCCCGTTTTAATCAGCTGTTTCACCTGAAAGTAATTGAGCGGAACACCGCCGACATCCGCCAGTGTCTGTGCGAGATTAATGGCTAATCTTGAATCATCGAATTGGCCGTCATAATAGATGATGCCCCCGCGCAATCCTTCCGGTTCGATGGTCGGCAGAAGACCGAGTGTTTCCTCGGTGGAGAGCCATTTCGAAGGACCCAGGCCTAACTTGCCGGCGAGCATATCGTACAACTTGAGGCCGATACCGTAAAAAGGTCCCTCCCACCAGTCATAATTGGGCACGATAAAAGCCTGATGACGGACCAAATGAGGAGCGTTTTGGACGAGCAGACCGCGCTCGCGTAACGCTTCTAAAACCAATGATATATTGCCCTGTTGCAGATAACGGACACCGCCATGCACCAGTTTTGTACTTCTGCTGGAGGTTCCTTTGGAAAAATCATGTTGTTCCAACAGCAAGGTGCGATAACCTCGCGCTGCCGCATCGACAGCCGCGCCCAGCCCGGTCGCTCCGCCGCCGATGACAATGACGTCCCAACTCCCTTTTGCATCTGACAAAAGATCGATTCCTTGTTGCCGATTCACGTTAAACTCCTTTTACTTGACGATTTAGTGTGTCAGCGCAGCCAAAATTGCCGGATATCAAGTTTTTCCGCCAAACGGCGCCAAGCCCCGAGCCTGAAGCTTTGTGACGACAGTATAGGCAGCAAAAGCCACCACAAATCCGCAAATGAGATGAATGGCCAAAATGAAAAACAAGAGAATCCAGATGTGACTGGCATTGATGCCCAAGATATTGCTGCCATTGATAACGATATGATTCAAGGCATCACGAACCGACAAACCCATAAATAGCGGCATCGAAAAAAAGGGATGAAACAGAGAATATGCCACTGCCGTCGCACCACCCAATGCCATGCGCAGACGCGAAGGATTTCGATGAAAATAGATCAATTCCAAAAGCGCCGATTGCAGGAAGATCGCTAGCGCCACAGAAAATGCGACGCCGCCAACGATCAATAATTTGATAAAAACAGCGACGATGGCCAAAAGGAGTGCAGATCCTTTTTTCTGAGTGACTTGACGAGTGATGGTTTGAAAAAAGAGGCCCAGGGACATCATCAACAAACCTGTAAACGGCAGATCTGCGGCATGAAGCAATGTCCCCAGTTGCGTCTCCAATCCACCCCACA
>RPQV01000263.1 GCA_003818595.1 Calditrichota bacterium | reverse complement strand
TCACCTGCGATTTGTGTTGGAATAACCTTGCAAATATAAATATTTCTTTTAATTTAACCAAAAGATAATGTCGTCTTTCTGAGTTTTAAATTCGGCTGAAGCAACATCAATAATCCCTGGTATATAGATTATTAAAATTCATCGGCAAGCGGCAGTCGTCGATCCAGATGTGAGTGCATGATCATGTTTAGTAAAAACAAATGCTTTTTATTACTGACTTGCATGCTGTTGTTCTCCGCCCTGCAATCCTCATCTCCCGCGCAAGAGCTCTTGTTCACAACCCTCGACGTCGAAAAAGGATTGAACTCAGATCAGGTGACGTCGATCATTCAAGATCGACGAGGTTTCATGTGGATGGGAACTCCAAACGGATTGACGGTTTATGACGGCGTCAAATGCTATTCTCTCTCAGATGGAGACACCATCAACCCATTGATTCCCAACAATCATGTCAATTCGCTGCTGGAGGATCGACAAGGCAATATTTGGGTTGGTACCGCTGCCGGCCTCAGCTGCATCGCTCCCGATCGCTCGTCAGCTCTCTTTTTTGAAGCAGATCCAAGCGCCGAGGGGAAACTCACTTCCAGCTATATCACATCACTGTTTGAAGACGATCAGGGCATCATATGGGCGGGTACTTCATGGGGATTGAACGCATTTGATGTGCAGCAATCGACATGGAAACGATTTCTGTTTGACCTCGAACAAAAGGGCAGTGAAGATAAAAATCGAATCTGGCATGTCGCCGGCGATCCTGACGGCTCTCTATGGATTGCGACAGACAGCGGCTTGTTCAAGTTGAACACCCGAACGTATGAACATCACCTTATCCGTCAGCAGCAGGGACAAAATGACGGTTTGATTTCCAATCATGTCAGGAGTGTAGCGTTTGACCAGGAAGGGAATCTGTGGATCGGCACCCTGGGGGGTCTTGATTTATACAACCCGCACACCTTAAAATTTACGCACTATTATAATCAAAATGATTCAGCAGATGTCATCAGCAAAAACCGTATCAATGTCGTTTTTATTGATTCCGACCAACGTATTTGGGTCGGCACTGAATGGGGCTTGAATTTGTTTGATCCCCACTTTGGCCGAGCAACGGGTTATTTTCATGATGATCATCTAACGGGATCTTTGGCGGACAATAACATCATTTCAATATCTCAGGACCGATCCGGAGTTTTATGGTTCGGCACCTATTATGGCGGAGTGAATAGTTTTGTCCCCAACAATTTAATTTTTAAACACGAACGCATGGGAACGCCTGCAGCAAAATCAGCGGGGCAGGAAATCAATATGATGTTTCCGGCAGGAAAAGACAGTGTCTGCATCGGAACCTTCGAAAGGTTATACTTTTGGGATACAAGGCGGAACTCACTGTCTGCATTTCCCATAGAACAGCAGGCAGAAATATTCCAAAAGGGCTCTCTCGTACGAGCGGGATTTCGCGATCGTGATAAAGGATATTGGTTTGGGATGATCCAGGGCGGCGCTGCCGGAGTCATTCATATCGACAGGCATGGAAATATCAAGCGGTATCACCATCAGCCTGATGATGCAAACAGCCTTTCCTCAAATGAAATAACTGCGCTGGCGCAAGATTCCAGCGGTACGATATGGATCGGCACAGACGGCAGTGGTCTGAATTGCCTGCATCCACCTTCGCAAAAAATCGATCGCTATGATGGTTATTATGAATTTAACGACCGTCTCGGCGGAAAATGGATCAGTTCCATTCTCACCCTGCAAAATGGGCAGATTGCCATCGGCTCAGATGGAGGATTATCCATCTATGATAACCGAACAAAACATTTCAACACCTTTCGCAATAAAAGTCATCTCAGCAACGATCGTGTGAGCACGCTTTATCAGGACCGCAAAGGTTTACTATGGATTGGAACTGAATCCGGCTTGAATAAATTCACTGGCGACAGTTTAATCGAACAATATGGTCACAACCAGGGTTTGCCTTCCTCTCCCATTCAAGCCATTGTGGAAGATGAAAAAAGTGACCTCTGGATTGCGACGGGAAATTCGCTCATAGAGATGGATGGTGCATCAGGTTCAATACGCTATTTTGATCGGCATAATGCGCGATTCATGAATAATTTTTGTATGAACGCAGCTGTTGCTTCACGGGATCGTCTCTTCTTGGGCACCAGAAACGGCCTGGTTCATTTTAATCCCGCAGATTTTGTCGCCCGTACAGAACCACCCTCCATCGCCATGACCCTGATCTCAAAATTCGATCAACCGCTTTTCGAGGGTATACACGCCGCAGAAGTCAAAAGCCTGGAACTCCCTCATTTTGAAAATATGATCTCATTTGAGTTTGCGGTTCTCGACTACATTCGACCGGAATTCAATCGTTACGCCTATTACCTCGAAGGTTTTGAAGAAAAGTGGAACAGTGCGGTCAAGACTAATTCTGTCAGATATACCAACATACCCCCGGGTCATTATGTTTTTCATGTTAAAGGCGCAGGATCACAAAATATTTGGAACGAAACGGGAATCTCCCTCGATATTGCCTGGATTCCGCCGATATGGATGACAACCCCTTTTCGAATTGTGAGCATTCTGCTGTTGGCGCTGTTGATTTTCTTCTCCTTCAGATTGCGGCTGAGACGATTGGAGAATGAGCAGCAGCATTTGGAGGAAATGATCAGGCTGCGAACCTTCGAATTGGAAGATAAAAATAAACTCCTTGAAGCCTCACGAAAACGGTATCAGAGCTTATTTCATGAGGCGCCCATCGGCTATCTCGAGCTCAATTTTGACGGCGTCATCATCCAGGAAAACAGAACAGCAGCCGAATTATTGGGCTATTCTATCGATGAAATGGTGGGAAAACCCATTTTCGACTTTGTCGCCGCGGAAGAGGTGGAGGATGCGCGGCGACACTTTTATCAAATCGTGATTGTCAATGCCAATGAAGGACGTATCGAAAGAAGATACCAGCATAAAAATGGAAAACCAGTCATCATGGCAGTCAAATACAAGACAGTCCGAGATGACTTTAACGATAACAGTATCATCCGAGTCACCCTTCAGGATATTTCAGAAATGGTGAAACTTCAGGATCAGTTGCACCAGGCGCAGAAAATGGAAGCGATTGATCGGTTGACGGGTGGCATCGCGCATGATTTTAATAACATTTTGACCATTATTCGGGGCTACTGCTCACTTTTGATGCAGAAAAATGACGGGGATCCTGCGGTGCTCAAAACAGCCGAACGAATTGATCAGGCAGGAGTTCGAGCTGAACAGTTAATTCAACAATTGCTCTCTTTCAGTCGCAAGCAGTCCCTTCAACCCAGACAAGTCAACTTGAAAACCCTGCTCGAAAATATCCATCATTTGCTCGAACGAATCATCGGCAACAACATCCGACTTGAATTAAAATGTGAAGAAAAGAGCTGTTCAATCATTGTCGATCCTAATCAGATGGAAAATGCGGTCATCAACCTGGTTATCAACGCGCGCGATGCCATGCCCGAAGGCGGCGTCTTATCCATTGAAATCTTTCCCGCATCTTTTAAAAGACTCTATGTTTATGAAAACTTTTCCATCAAGCCAGGAAAATATACCGCACTGATCATCAGAGATACCGGCGTGGGGATAGCTGAACAAAACTTGACTTCCATCTTTGATCCATTTTTCACCACCAAAGAAAAAGGCAAAGGCACCGGTTTAGGACTTTCAATAGTGTATGGATTTGTGAAACAGAGCAATGGCTATATCGATGTGAAGAGCCGTCCCGGAGAAGGAGCGGAATTTTGTCTCTATTTCCCCTGTGCACCAACTCCCTGATGGAATCAGGATGGTTTGCAAAATAAAAAAGCTAATGAGAGATCATTAGCTTTTTTTGTCGGGGCGAGAGGATTTGAACCTCCGACTTCCTGGTCCCGAACCAGGCGCGCTAACCGGACTGCGCTACGCCCCGAACAACTGAAAAATATAGAGAATTATCATCTTAAAAGCAACAGAAAAATCATTTTGGGCTCCAGACTCCGGGGTTGTCGCCGATAGAAAAATGGGATTACAACAATGTCTTCAGGCGGCAACCCCGGGGTCTGGCGACCGGAAAAATCAATTCGTCCCTGAATTACAACACATACTTGATCACCGCAAAACCGCCCACCAATAAAACCGTGAACGCCAGTGCGAGCCAATTGAAATATTTATCAATAAAGCCTTTAATGGGTTCGCCCCACTTCCAGATCATGCCGGCAACCAGATAAAAACGGGCGGCGCGGCTGATGATCGAGGCGAGAATCATCATGGGAAAACTCACATTAAACGATCCGGCAGTGATGGTGAAAACTTTGAACGGGATCGGCGTAAAGCCGGCGGTGAAAACCACCCAAAAGTTCCATTTTTCATAAAGTCTTTTGACGCTGTAAAATATTTCATGACTGAATCCGGGAATATGGCGGAAAAACCAATCCGCGATCCCTGAAAATACCCCCGGCTCACTCCACCACAAGCGAAAGCCGATACCGTAACCAAATGAAGCGCCTAAAACCGAGGCCACGGTGCAAATGAGCGCAAATCGAAACGCTTTATTTTGCTTACCCAAAACCAAGGCGATGAGCAGCACATCCGGCGGAATCGGGAAAAAAGACGCCTCGGCAAAGCTCAAAGCAAAGAGTGCGATTGCGCCATAAGGAGAATCGGCCCAATGGAGTACCCAATCATAGAGTCTGCGGATCAGTCCGGTTTTGCGGGTCGCCGGAGAAGGTTCTGTTTTATTAATCAAGTTTACCATTCATTACCACCAGAAACTGTTCAAATAGAGTTTTATAAATTTAATCGTATCCCGAATGTGATGTATGGAACTTTTCTCCGTTCCATAGATGGTTTCAATCGGCACTTCTGCGATGCAGGCGCCTTTTTTCCCCAGCTTGAGAATCAGTTCGGTTTCCAACTGAAAGCCGCCGCTCTTTAATTGAATATCTTCAAGCATGGACAATCTCAAGGCACGAAATCCACATTGACTATCATGAATTCTCTGCCCGATCAAGAGCGATATCATCAAGGAGGTGATGCCGTTGCTCAATTGACGCGCTAAAGGCATTTTACCCGGGCGCTGCTGCCGATTGGCGTTAATCAAATCAGCGCGGTTGCTCCGAACGCATTCAATAAAAGCGGGCAACGCGCCGGCAGGATGCTGACCGTCACCGTCCATGAACACGATCCATGGGTATCGGCGCAGGTTGGCAAAATAAAGCGCGGTCAAAATGGCCGCGCCTTTGCCGGAATTTCGCGCATGGCGAATCACTCGAACACCTGTCAAGGCAGCACATTCTGCGCTGCTATCGGTCGAACCGTCATCGATTACTACAGTATCGTCAAGAGGAATAAACGCGGAAATTTCCTGCAGACACGTCGCGAGAAAATCCTCTTCATTGTAAACAGGCAAAGCAATGAGGACAGAATTTGACTTGTCAACAGCCGTGCCGGACATGAATCAAGTTACTCGAGGCGCTTGAAAATATTGAATCCATTGGGCGTTTCGACGATGCCGCTGATTTGTCCTACTTTGAGTTCAATAATGGCGTTTTCAATGACTGCGGAAAAATCCCCTTTGCGGAAATAACCGAGATCCCCGCCATTCACTGCGCT
>RPQV01000262.1 GCA_003818595.1 Calditrichota bacterium | reverse complement strand
TCTTCGTTACCATGCGCAGAAAGGCAACAGTGTAAATGGCCATACCCTTAAATAATAATGAAAAAAGACCAATGAATTATCTTGAAATAAACCGTAAGCTGTGGAATGAAAAGACAGATGTTCACTATAAATCTGATTTCTATAATGTTGCCTCATTCATTGACGGAAAAAGTTCATTGAACTCAATCGAACTCGATCTTCTCGGCGATATTCAAGGCAAATCGATTCTACACTTGCAATGCCACTTTGGAATGGATACCATTTCATTGGCGCGATTAGGAGCAGAGGTGGTAGGAGTCGATTTGTCGGAAAAATCAATAGAAAAGGCGCGCGAATTAGCCCAGAAGGTAAAAACAAAAGCAAGATTTATCCAGTGTGCTGTTTATGATTTAGAAGAGTTGAATGAAAAGTTTGATATTGTTTTCACATCATATGGTGTACTTGGATGGTTGCCGGACATGGATAAATGGGCACAGATTGTGAGCTGCCATTTAAAAGCAAATGGGCAGCTTGTGATGGTGGAATTTCATCCAGTTGTCTGGATATTCAGTTATGATTTTACCAAGGTAGAGTATGATTATTTTAACACCGGCCCAATTGTGGAGTCAATACAAGGAACATACGCTGATAAAAGTGCCCCCATATGCAATGATTCAATATCATGGAATCACAGTCTGAGTGAAGTGTTTAGTTCATTACAGAGAAATGGCATGAGGATTGACATTTTTCAAGAATATGATTATTCACCCTATAATTGTTTCGAGAGAACAGTAGAGATAGAAAAAGGGAAATATCAAATCCAGGGATTGGAGAAAAAGATACCGATGCTTTATGCAGTAAAAGCAAAGAAAAGTATCGCTTGATAATTTTTAGTTGGTATTTTCATTAAACTCAACTATCTTGACCAAAAGGGGGAATGAACTTGGGCGAATTATAAAGTTGCCTATTTGTCGAAGGTTGTCAAATTAGTATTGCGAATAATAATTGTTGAGATTCAAGATGGGAAACAAAACAGCAAACCTCCTTTTAAAATCATCCCGTCATCATATGCATACAATTTGGGAAGCGGCCCAAAAAAATGAGATCGACGGTTTGGACGAAGAAGATGCCCGGTTGGCCCAAATTATGCTGGAACATGAAGATGAATTCCATAATGAATTTGAATATGCAGATATTCTGGAAGACTATGAATTTGATCCGGAACGTGAAAAAAATCCCTTCGCCCACATTATTATTCATTCGGTCATTGAGAACCAACTTCGAGAAAAAAAACCAATTGAGGTATATCAATTCTATAATAATATGAGTAACAAAAAATCAAATCGTCATGATACGATTCATATGATCAGCTATATCTTCATTCACTTTTTATACCAAACACTAAAATATAAAGTTCCTTTCGATGAAGCGGCCTATCGAAAGGCATTAAAAAGCTTCAAAGACAAAAAGCCTGAAAAGGTATGGCCTGCTCTTGAGAAGGGATTAGATCAATTTACCAGCCGCTGAAGTATCAATTTCGAATTGCAAATTGTGCGAATCGGGGTCGGACCAAATCAACTCATTTAAATACATTATGATAACTCTAAAAAAACCTTGAAAACAGGCCTTAGAATACATAAATTATCCCTATTAATTTCATCCAAAGGGGGAGTCTGAGATGCCACGAGCGAATCGACAGGCAGGATTATTTGTGGAGATGTTAGCTTTATATTAAAAGTTCTGGAAACAACAGATAACATGATGTATTGCAGGAAGCCGCAAATGCCAATAGATATGTACTATGAGCGGACTGCTTTAATCGGAGATAATTCGAAGGAATGGACTGTTTCTGTCGATCCTTTCTCGTTGCTTAGAAACCATTTGCAGGGCTTAAAAATTGAATCTAAGAACAAAAAAAGGGTATGCGTTTTTTCATAAATCATTTCATTTATTAAATGGAGGATCATATGCATAAGAATGCATCGATAGCCATTTTTATAATTTTTTTGGCAACTGCTGCAATGGCTCAAGAATACGCTATTGATAAGGGCAGCACCATTATCGCCGGCATGGCCAGCTTTACGAGCCAAGGAGGCGATCTTTATGCGGATTCAGATGATAATCGAGCAACTTCTTTGACCATTTCTCCTATAGTCAATCATTTTTTCGCACCCAATGTTGCGATCGGTGCTGCGGTTGCATATACAAGGGAGGCACAAGATGATAACAGTTATCATACGCTAGGCATTGGTCCCACGCTAAGTTATTTCATTGGCGCCGCAGAAAGTGCGACTTTTCCATATCTATCTGCTGGTATTCGTTATTATAATATTGGTGATGAAGATGATACAATTGGAGGAACTGATATTGTGCTCGGCGGCGGCATACTGGCAACTGTCAATGATAATATTGGGATTGTTATCGAAGCAGGCTATCACATCATGAATTTAAAACATAAAGATTGGGATGAATCAATGAGCGGCAATATTTTTTCAGTTGGAATCGGCATAGCTGGTCTCTTGTACTAATTTGAAAACGCATACCCTTTCCGCTTCAAATTAAAATTTTAAACGAATGAATGACAGAAAGGAATCACCCAGTGAACGCACCCATCACCCGAACCCTTTTGATCGCCATGGCCCTCACCACTTTCAGCGCGACTCCGGCGCAAACTGATCAGCATCAGGATCCGCAGCGGGAGGAGCGGCTGGCGTGGTGGCAGGAGGCCAAGTTCGGCATGTTCATCCATTGGGGTCTTTATGCCCTGCCTGCCGGCGAGTGGAAGGGACAGTCCTATTCCGGCATCGGCGAATGGATCATGTATAAAGCCCGCATCCCCTTGGCGGAATACGAACAACTGGCAACGCAGTTCAACCCGGTCAAGTTCGACGCCGAAGCTTGGGCGCAGCTGGCGCAGGATGCCGGCATGAAGTATCTGGTCATCACCTCCAAGCACCATGACGGATTCGCAATGTTCGGCTCCCAAACAGACGCCTTTAACATCGTGGACGCCACGCCGTTCAAACGAGACCCGATGAAAGAGCTGGCCGCCGCCTGTGCGAAACGCAACATCAAGTTCGGGTTCTACTATTCCCAAGCTCAGGATTGGCACGCCCCAGGCGGCGCCATTTGGCAAGGTCCACACGAAGATGCCCCGGCATGGGAGAATCCGCGCTGGGATGTGCGCCAGGAGGGCGACTTTGACACTTATTTCAACGAAAAGGCGATCCCGCAGGTTCGGGAACTCCTCAGCAACTATGGCCCCGTTGCGATCATCTGGTTCGACACACCCTTGAACGTCGTCAACGTGGAACGTGCCGCCCGACTGGTAAAAGTCGTGCGCGAGTTGCAGCCGAACTGCCTGATCAACGGGCGACTCGGCGGTGAAAATCAAAGCGATTACGATTCCGAGGGCGACAACGCCATTCCCGACCTGTCGCGCGCCGGCGCCTGGGAAACCCCTGCCACGCTCAACGACACCTGGGGCTTTAAGAAGAATGATCATCATTGGAAAAAGCCGGAAGACCTGACATTCAAGCTCGTGGATATTGTCAGCAAGGGCGGCAACTATCTGCTCAACGTCGGGCCCGACGGCGAGGGCGTCATTCCGCTGCCCGGATGCGACATGCTTCGCGTCGTGGGACGCTGGCTCAAAGTCAACGGCGAGGCGATCTACGGCGCCGGCCGCAGCCCCTTCGGCGGAGAGTTCGGTGTTTTCAGCAAATCCAAGACGGATCGCCACGGAAAGCCTTTGTTCGAGGCTCGTCGCACTTGGCGCTGTACCACCAAGCCCGGCAAGCTCTATCTGCACCTGTTCACCTGGCCGACCGGCAAATTCGAGCTGACCGGAGTCAAAGGCGCGGTGACCACGGCCTATCTCCTCGCCGACCCGCAGCGCACGCCGCTTCAAGTCACGCAGACTGGGGAGAAGGTTTCCATCACGCTGCCTGAAAAAGCGCCCGACACCATTGCCTCGGTGGTGGCTGTGGAATTCCAAAACCAGGAATCTCAAGAAAAATAACAAACACAAACGAAAGGAATCACACCTTGAAGAAAATCATCATCCGCATCATGGTCAGCACACTGGCGCTTATCGCCCTCCCCAATTTTACTGCGCCTCTATTTGCAGCGGGTAAAACGTATCAAGCCAATTGGGCTTCACTTGACCAGCGGCCCATGCCCGAATGGTTTGCCGACGCCAAATTCGGCGTCTTTATGCACTGGGGCGTCTATTCCGTCCCTGCGTGGGGCGTACACGGCGAATATGCTGAATGGTACTGGCAGCACATCTCTGAAAATAAAGCCGACAACGCCTGGCGGCAGTTCCATAACAAAACCTACGGTGCTGACTTTGACTACATGGACTTTGCCCCGCAGTTCACCGCTGAACTCTTTGATGCCGCGCAGTGGGCCGACCTGTTCGCCCGCGCGGGAATCAAATACGTGGTACCCACTTCCAAGCATCACGAAGGTTTTGCCTTGTGGCCCAGCGCCGAAGCGAGCAGAGCATGGGGCCGCCCGTGGAATGCCGTCGAGATCGGTCCCAGGCGCGACCTGATGGGCGAGCTTGCCGACGCCACCCGCGCCAAAGGATTAAAGTTCGGTTTCTACTATTCGCTCTACGAATGGTTCAATCCGCTCTGGTTGAGCGACCGCGGCCGCTATGTCAGCGAGCACATGACGCCGCAGTTCAAGGACGTCGTCACCCGCTACAAGCCGTCCCTCATTTTCAGCGACGGCGAGTGGGACATGACTTCCAAGGAATGGAAGAGCGAGGAACTGCTGGCATGGCTGTTCAACGAATCACCGAGTCGGGATGAAGTGGTGGTGAACGACCGTTGGGGCAAGGAGTGCCGCCACCATCACGGCGGTTATTGGACCACCGAATACGCCGCCGGACTTCAGGACGATTCGCACGCCTGGGAAGAGAGCCGCGGCATGGCTTATTCCTATGGATTGAATCGGGCAGAGCGTGCGGATGATTACAAATCCGCGCGTGAGTTCGTGCTGGTGCTGGTGGATCTCGTCAGCCGCGGCGGCAATCTGTTGCTCGACATCGGTCCGGCTGCCGACGGCACCATTCCGCCGCTGATGGAGCAGCGACTGCTGGACATCGGCGACTGGCTGAAAGTCAATGGCGAGGCGATTTACGGGACGCGCTTTGCCGGTCGTTCCTGCCAATGGACAGAAGGCAAACAACCCAAGCAGGAATTCGGCGAATACATGATCAAATACAACCTGCTCGATCAGGTGGGACAAGCGCCGAAAAACGGCATGGCGGTGAAACAGGTGTTCTTTACCAAAAAGCCGGACGCGCTCTATGCCATCACCGCCGGCTGGCCGGGCAAAGATCTGGTACTGCGCGATATTAAAGTACCGGCGAACGCCGTCGTCACCATGCTCGGCGTGCCGGGAACGTTAGAGACAAGCGTTAAAGGCAACACGCTCACCATCATCACGCCGGAGCTGGCGCCGGATGCGGCGCCGTGTCAGCACGCTTACACGTTCAAAATCACCGGCGCGCAGGTGACTGCCGCGGATGAAAAATGATTTGTTTTGATGATCAAGACCTTTCGATTTGTCCTCGTGGGTCCAAAAAAGATCGTCAAAAATAGTATGAATCCGCACTTGGTGCATGAGCCGATGTTTGCTGAATATA
>RPQV01000261.1 GCA_003818595.1 Calditrichota bacterium | reverse complement strand
GCTTATCTTCGCTACATCGAAATTAAACAATCGCTGCGCATCATCCGGGAGCAGATAGAAACCCTTCCGGGCGGTGAACTGAACACTCCGCCGGCGCCCGCCGCTCCCGGGCAACTGGTGATTTCAATGTGTGAGGGATGGCGAGGTGAAATCATTCATGCCGCCATTACGGATGACGCCGGGAAGCTCAAACGTTACAAAATCAAGGATCCTTCTTTTAATAATTGGTTTGCTTTGGCGTTGGCAGTCCGCAACAACGGCATATCCGACTTTCCCTTGTGCAACAAGAGTTATAATTTATCCTATTGTGGTTTTGATCTGTAAGCGGGAATTGTCATGTTTGAATTACTAAAACTTCGTAAAAGGCATGGATATCAGGCAGTGCCCAACATTCGGGCAGCGAAATTGGCGTCGCCTTTTCGGGGATTTCCGATTTTAAAGTGCCGACATTGCATCGATCATTGTCAAATTTGTATTGATAGTTGTCCGACAGGTGCTTTGACCCGCTCTCCTTTGTCTCTCGATATGGGTAAATGCACCTTTTGCGGCGAATGCTCAAGAAGCTGTCCTGCAAAAGCCATACAATTTACCTCAGCGCATCGCCTCGGTGCAACCGATCGCGATGTATTGATCATTCGCGATGAACAATCGCCGGCGGATTGGGAGAAACAGGCCGTTACGTGCCGGAAAAACATCGCTCGATTCTTTGGCCGTTCTTTGAGACTTCGGCAGGTATCTGCTGCCGGGTGCAACGGTTGCGAAATGGAGTTGAACGCCTGCAATAACGTCAATTTTGACATGGGGCGATTTGGCCTGGATTTCGTTGCTTCGCCGAGACATGCAGATGGAATTGTAGTGACCGGTCCGGTTTCCCGTAACATGGCGCCTGCATTGCTCGATGCCTATCACAGTGTCGCAGAGCCGCGGCTGCTATTCCTGGTCGGCGCCTGTGCCATCAGCGGCGGTTTGTTTGCTGAATCAACGACAATTGATCGATCAGGACTCGAGACGTTGTCCATTGATCTATATGTGCCGGGTTGTCCCCCTCATCCGTTGACATTCATCAATTCAGTTCTTGATTTGATAGGAAGGAAATAAATCAATCACGTCTTTATGATCCTTTTTGAGCTATGAAAGACTGCTTCAGGTTCTCAATTAAATGTGATAAATAGTTGAACATCTTGATGAATTCAAGTTTTGGGAGGATCGCTCTATGAATCCTATATATGGCCTGCTGCTTGGCGTGTTGTTTTTATCCTGTTCATCATCCCCCCCTGAATATACCATCCAAACATCAACATCTGCTTCCGACTTGGAAGGGTTGGCGGCAAAAGAAATTGCTCGTTATCTTTACTTATGCAGTGGCGGAAAATCGATAAATTTAGCTCATGATGAACCGAGTGCCGACATTTATGTGGTAATACAGGATACGCCGTTTGATCGGGTACTGCAGTCAACTTTCACCTCATTGCCGCAGAATAAATTGTCTGCGCAAGCATACGCCATTCATACCGTTCTTCAGAATGATCAGAAAAAGATCATCATCCGCGGCGCCAATCCGATAGGAACTCTGTACGGTGCGTATCGGTTCATCGAAAGCCTCGGTGTTAGATTTTACCTTCATGATGATGTCCTTCCCGAGAAAAAACCATTTACGATGCCTGATATCCATTTGACCGAATCGCCGCAATTCGAGCTGCGGGGGATTCAGCCCTTTCACGATTTCCCCGAAGGCCCCGATTGGTGGAACCTGGACGATTACAAAGCGATCATCGGTCAAATGGTCAAGATGCGCATGAATTTTATCGGATTTCATACCTATCCGTCCAGTCCCTTTCGCGGATGGTCAAAACCTGAACCCATGGTGTGGCATGGCGTCATTGAGCAGATCGAAAACGAGACAGAGGTTAACGCAGCATACCCTGTTCTTCATTTCCACACCATGGACAGTACCTGGGCGTATGATGCCAAGCGCACCTCAGACTATCATTTTGGCGCTGAACAGATCTACGACGCGGACGATTATGGAGCCGATTACATGAAAGGCATCTCCCCCTGGCCGCACCGCGAAGCGGAAAACCTGCGTATATTCAATCAGTTCGGAATGCTGCAAAGGGATGTCTTTACGTTTGCGCAGCGCATGTCAGTGAAAACCTGCATCGGAACGGAAACGCCGCTCATCATTCCCGAGCCGCTGAAGAAGCAGCTTCAGGAACAGGGCATCGATCCGAACAGCGCCAGCGCCGTACTCAAGATTTATGAAGGAACATTTGAACGCATTAAACGCCTGCACCCATTGGATTATTATTGGTTCTGGACCCCCGAATATTGGACATGGCAGGATGTTCCTGATGCAGACGTAGCGGCCACTCAGCAGGATTTATGGCTCGCCCTCGAAGCCGCGAAACGAATCAAGGCGCCCTTTACGTTGGCCACCTGCGGCTGGGTGTTGGGGCCGCCGAAGGATCGGGCACAATTTGACCGAGTATTGCCGAAAGACATTCCCTTCAGCTGCATCAATCGCGAAGTGGGATTCACTCCTGTTGACAGCAACTTTGCCCGAATCCAGGGTCGCCCGACATGGTCAGTCAGTTGGCTCGAAGATGATCCCGCGCTGATCTCGCCCCAACTTTGGGTGGGAAGAGTCCGGCAAGACGCCGTAGATGCATTGACATACGGTTGTACTGGTTTCATGGGCATTCATTGGCGAACCGAGATACTCTCCCCGGCATTATCCGCCGTAGCTCAAGCCGGCTGGACATTTGGAGATTGGCAGGGAGCAGGCAATCACAATACGCGCGATTTACCGGTCGACGATTTCTACCACGACTGGGCAACCGCTCATTTTGGTGATGCAGCCGGAGCAGAGATCGCAGAGATTTTCACGCAACTGGATGGAGGGCCTCTCTTTGTTCCCGGGAAAAATCAACGTCAGGCCAACCTATATCGCACCTCGGATTGGGCGGGAAAAGGTCCAGGAGGAATTTTGATTAATACGACACCCTGGTCAGAAGTACAAAAACACTTTGATTTCATTGAAGAATTGGAGAGTTTACAGACAAAAATTTCGGCGCCAGCGCAGCGCGAACGATTCGATTATTGGCTGAACACCTTTCGCTATGATCGCCTGGCGGCTCATGTCGGTTGCATGCTGGGCGAGTTGGAATCGCTGGCCAAAGTAATTACTTTGGAAAAAGAGCAGGAACGTCGCCTCCAATTGGTCACAGAACATCTGTTGCCGCTGAAAGCGAGCGTCGAGGTTGAATGGGGGAATATGATCACTCTGCTATTGACGACCGTCAACACTTCCGGGGCCATGGGAACCATTACCAATTTTGAGCAGCATAATCTGCTGAACTTGCGACGTCTGAGTAAATATGACAGTCTGGCATCCGTCATCCTCGGAGCGGAGGCGCCGCCGTCAGCCTTTTGGAGAGAATATCGTGGCCGCGCGCGATTGATTGTGCCGACGCGGAGATATCTCCTCGAAAAAGGCGAACCTTTACGCCTCAAGGCAATCGTCTTGGGCGCATCACCGGCCAACGTTTGCCTTCACTGGCGTCGTCTGGGTGATTCTCAATTTAGAAGAAAGGAATTTATTCATTCTACCAGAGGTGTGTATCGACTGGAACTTCCAGCCGATCGAATGGAAGGAGGCCTGGAATATTATATTGAAGCTCGAGCAAAAGATTTAAATCTAAAATATCCAATTACAGCGCCGGAGACCAATCATAGCGTTATTATTTGGTGAGACAAATGATTATCAGAGCATAACCGAACAATTCTCGAGAACACCATTTTTACCTGGACTAACATGAAGAGAGGCAAAAGATGAAACGTCGTGATTTTCTTAAATCCGCAGCTGTCGCCTCAGCCGCCATGATCGTTCCGCGCCATGTCCTGGGACGCGGCATGATCCCGCCCAGTAGTAAACTCAACCTGGCAGGCATTGGCGTCGGCGGCGTCGGCAAAAGCTATCTTGAAAACCTCGAAAGCGAGGCCATTATTGCCCTTTGCGATGTTGATCTCGAATATGCCAAACCCGTATTTGAAAAATACCCTCAAGCGCGCCGATTCCAGGATTTTCGAGAAATGCTCGATGCCATGCCGGAAATAGACGGCGTGGTCATCGGCACTCCCGATCACACTCACACGGTTATTGCCATGGAAGCGTTGCGACGTCATAAACACGTCTATTGCGCCAAACCCATGACCCGCACCATCGCCGAGTCGCGAGCGCTGACCGCCATGGCGAAACAAACAGGCGTCGCCACGCAGATGAGTATTCAAATGAACGCGCTGGAGGATCATCGACTGCTCGCTGAATGGATTGAAGACGGCGCCATAGGGGACGTTCACGAGGTTCACATCTGGTCAAATCGGCCGATCTGGCCGCAAGGGATCGAGCGACCGCAGGAGATTCCCTCAACACCCCCGTCCCTCGATTGGGGATTATGGATTGGTCCGGCCCCGTTTCGTCCCTACCACCCGGCATATCACCCATTCAAGTTCCGTGGTTGGCATGATTTCGGTACCGGCGCCCTCGGCGATATGGGATGCCATCAGTTCGATCCGGTGGTTAAAGCACTCAAACTCGAACAACCGACCAGCATCTTTGCCGGCTCCACCCAACTGTTCGAGGAAACCTACCCTCAGGCTGCGATCATCCATTATGATTTCCCACGCAGGGAAAATAGGCGGGCTGTCAAGGTGACATGGTATGACGGCGGACTCAAACCCGAACGACCGTACGAACTGGAGCCGGAACGCGAATTCGGCGAATGGAATGGCGGCATTTTATGGATTGGGGACAAGGGCAAAATGCTCAGCGACGCAACAGGACAGTCACCGCGTCTACTGCCGGAGAGCCGCATGAAATCATTTAAACGACCACCGAAAAAACTGCCTCGATCTATCGGTCATTATGAAGAGTGGATCGCTGCATGCAAGGGAGGTGCTGCGGCAGGAGCTGATTTCGCCTACGGCGGTCCCCTGACCGAGTTGGTCCTGCTGGGCAATATTGCGGTGCGTCTGCAAAAACGGCTTTATTGGGATGGAACGACAAAAGAATTCATAAACGATAACGAGGCCAATAAATATTTGGCTGAACCGTACCATAATGGTTGGAGCTTGTAAAGAGGCCAAGTCGCTGTTCACACTTTATTGGAGAAAGCCTTATGAATCGACGCATGTTTTTCAAGAGCGCAGGCAGCGCTGCTGTAGTGACCGGTATTGCGCGCGGCGCTCAAATATCGCCCACAGAGCCGATCGCCACGAAAGAAAATCATCTGCTTGAATTCGTAGTGAATGATCAATCGATATTCATCGAGACATCGATATTGCGCCTTGACATTGAAAAAGGCGAACTGACACGGCTTGAAAATAAGAAAACAGGCGAATCCTATCTGACCGAGAAAGGTCCCGCAGGCGCGCTCTATCTCTTGTATGAGAAAGACGAACTGGTTTCCGTAAACGAGGAAAAGTTTGGGACGATCACCACCAAACAGCTGGCTGATGACCGGGCGCAGGTCATCTTTCACAATTGGGATGGCGACGGCGTGGTCATGATTTCAGTGGATCATGAAAGCGGCGACATATTGATCGAGCCTTCCGCCTACTCTTCCCGCCCCGGTGTGCGCG
>RPQV01000260.1 GCA_003818595.1 Calditrichota bacterium | reverse complement strand
TATCAGCAGGCACCTTGTCAACAACATTGTTTTTCATTGACAAGATTTTGGCAAACGCGCGTTCCCTCCTGGTCATTCTGCATGACAATCCGGATCCGGATGCACTCGCGGCGGGTTTTGCTCTCAAAACTCTGGCAGAAATCCGCTGTCATGTTCCGACAACGATCACCTATGGCGGCCTGATAAATCGAGCTGAAAACAAAAGCATGGTGAAGGAATTGGAGATACCGGCCATCCGGTTCGACACCGTTGCACTGGAGCAGTTCGACCGTATTGCCATGGTGGACACTCAACCCGGGCGCGGCAACAATCCACTGCCCGAAACGGCTCACTGCCACCTGGTATTCGATCATCACGCTTTAGAAAAACCCCAGGATGTAGACTTGCTGGTTTATAACCGAAACATCGGCGCCACAGCCACCCTCCTCTGCGAGCTGCTGTTCGCCGCAGATATTGAAATCAAATCAAATCTCGCCACCGCCATTATTTATGCCATTCGCACCGAAACACAGGAACTGCGCCGAGAGGCTCACAAACGCGATATCCAAGTTTACTTGACACTCTATCCGATTTCCAGTCTACGAAAAATCGGCGCCATTGCCTTTCCCAAACTCCCCGATTCCTATTTCGAAATGCTGTTTGTCGCTTTGCAGCGGGCGCTGATCTATCGCCAGTTCATCTTTGTGCCGTTGGCACAAGTCCCGGCCCCTGAAATTATCGCGGAAATGGCGGATCTCTTTCTGCGGCGCACCTATGTGACATGGGTTTTGGTCATGGGTCAGTATGAAAATAGCATCTATTTTTCTTTAAGAACGACTCATTCGGAAGGACAGGCGTTTCGGATTTTACAGCAAATACTGGAAGATTGTGTGAACGCCGGCGGACATGAAACATTTGCCGGTGGGCGCGTCGATCTCAATGAAAATTATGAATTCCAACAATTGCAGCAAAAAACATTGGCCAGATATGCCGCCATATTTGGGCATCAAGATGCGGTATGGAGACATTTGATCCAGGCAGATGAGAGTGTTCGATCCATTTTATTGCAACCCAAACCTGACGCGCTGCCCAAGGAATAAACACGCAATCGTTAATCGTTCAAGTACAAACTAAAAGGATAAAAGCATGACACGCCATCGCAATCGATATTGTGAGCGACACATCGGACCTCAGCAAAACCAACTTCAGGAAATGCTGCAAGTCATAGGATTGAGTTCGCTTGATGAATTGATAGAACAGACTATTCCGGCGAAAATTCGTCTGCACACGGAATTCGATCTTCCGGATCCAATGGCGGAGCACGAGTATCTCACCCACATTAAAGATTTAGCAGGACAAAATAAATCAGCAAAAAGCTATATTGGTCTGGGATATTACAACACGTTGACGCCATCCGTGATCTTGAGAAATATTTTTGAAAATCCGGGTTGGTATACCCAATACACCCCCTATCAATCGGAGATATCCCAAGGCCGACTGGAAGCTCTGCTCAATTTTCAAACCATGGTCCTGGATTTAACCGGTATGCAGGTGGCGAACGCATCATTGCTCGATGAAGCGACCGCCGCTGCAGAAGCCATGGCCATGCTTCACCGCCTTCGCTCCAAAGAAAAGATAAAGACTAACGCCCATCGTTTTTTTGTGTCCTGCGACACCTTTCCTCAAACCATTGATGTCCTCAAAAACCGAGCTGAACCCCTCGGCATTGAGCTGGTGATTGAGGACATAAGCTCCTTTGAAGCGGAACAAGACCTTTTTGGCCTGCTGCTCCAGTTTCCTGATGCAAAAGGACAGGTTTACGAATATGAGCAGCTAATCACCAAAGCTCACGCCGGAGGTTGTCTGACGGTCGTCGCGGTTGACCTGCTCTCTTTGGCGCTCTTCACACCCCCGGGAGAATTCGGCGCCGATGTCGTGGTCGGGTCAGCTCAGCGATTTGGCGTACCTCTCGGATTCGGAGGTCCTCACGCCGCATTTTTCGCCACTCGTGAAGAATTCACACGACAAATGCCCGGAAGAGTTATCGGTGTCTCTGTTGACCGCTTGGGAAACACAGGTTATCGTATGGCGCTGCAGACTCGGGAACAGCATATTCGCCGCGAAAAAGCGACTTCCAACATCTGCACCGCTCAGGCTTTGCTGGCCATCATGGCAGGAATGTACGCAGTATATCATGGTCCCCAAGGCCTGTTCAATATCGCTGCCGCTATCCATGAGAACGCAGGTGCACTCGAACACCATCTCTCGAACATGGGTTGTAAACAACTGAATCCTCTATATTTCGACACGCTGTTGGTCAGCCTTCCCGCTGAAAAATTGCAAGTGGTACGCAGGGCGGCAGAAAAGGCGGCATTAAATTTCCGCTATCTGGATCAGGAGCATATCGGTATTGCGGTTGATGAATCGACACAGAGGGAGGATATTCAACAAATCGTCGAACTCTTTGCTGCAGCACTCGACGCCCCTGCACACTTTTCTGTCCACGATAAAATCAAGTTAACATTACCGCCTAGTCTCAAACGATCAACGGCTTATCTTCAACACCCCGTTTTCAATACCCATCATTCAGAGACAGCCATGATGCGTTACATCAAGTCTTTGGAAAATAAAGACCTCTCCCTCACCTCGTCAATGATTCCCCTCGGCTCCTGTACCATGAAGCTCAATCCGGCAACGGCGATGATTCCGGTGAGTTGGCCTGAATTCGCAAACGTGCACCCATTTGTGCCGTCGGATCAGGTGCAGGGCTATCTCGGACTGATCAGCGAATTGGAGGGTTATCTGAGTGAAATAACCGGATTTGCGGCAACCTCCCTGCAACCGAACTCGGGCGCTCAGGGAGAGTACACCGGATTGATGGTCATTCGCGCGTTTCATCGTGACCATGGACAGGCACATCGTCACGTCACCCTGATCCCCGCATCCGCCCACGGCACCAATCCTGCCAGCGCCATCATGGCCGGGATGCAAGTCGTGCTGGTGAATTGTGATGAAAAGGGAAATATCAATATCGCCGATCTGCGCCAAAAGGCGGAAGCGAATCGCGAAAATCTCGCGGCCTTGATGGTGACCTATCCTTCGACTCACGGAGTTTTTGAAGAAGATATTATCGAAATCTGCGATATCATTCATCAAAATGGCGGATTGGTTTATATGGACGGTGCTAACATGAATGCTCAAGTGGGGCTCACCAGTCCGGGAAAAATTGGCGCGGATGTCTGTCATCTCAACCTGCACAAAACCTTCAGCATACCCCATGGCGGCGGTGGACCTGGCGTAGGCCCGATTTGTGTAACGAAAGCGCTCTCCCCCTATCTGCCGGGTCATGTCTTGGTGAAAACGGGAGGCGAAAAGGCGATTCCCGCAGTATCAGCAACACCATGGGGGAGTGCAGGAATACTGCTCATTTCTTATGCCTACATCCGCATGCTGGGCGCTCAAGGCATGAAAGAGGTGACAAAAGCAGCCATTCTCAACGCCAATTATCTGTTCAGCAGATTAAAGGAGTACTATCCAGTCGTTTATAGCGGAGTGCACGGCCGCGTCGCTCACGAACTGATATTTGATATGCGGCATTTTAAAAAAGAGGCAGGTGTTGAAGTGGAGGATATCGCTAAACGGCTGATGGATTACAGCTTCCATGCTCCCACTGTGGCCTGGCCGGTTCACGGCACATTGATGGTGGAACCGACGGAAAGCGAGCCAAAAGAGGAATTGGATCGATTTTGCGACGCCATGATCGCAATTTATCATGAAATGGAGCAAATTCGCGCCGGCAGGCTGGATGCCAACGACAATATGCTGAAAAATGCTCCCCATCCGGCCGTAGAAGCAATCTCTGATGACTGGAATCACCCCTACTCGCGCGAAGCGGCCGTTTACCCGCTCAAGTCATTAAAGCAGCAGAAATTCTGGCCGCCTGTGGCGCGCATCGATAATACATATGGAGATCGAAATCTGATCTGCAGCTGTCCGCCGATGGAGAACTACCAGTCTGCTGATATCAACGAGTGATGCTTTACAAAAGATAATTCGTACCATAAGGCCAACGCTGAGGACGCGACAACAGGGCGTTGGCCTGATCATCATTCTCGAACCGTTCCTTCAGCGGATTCCAGATCAATTTTCGCTTCAGTTTCATGGCGATGTGGCTGAGAAGACAGGCTGAACAGGCGCGATGGCCGACTTCAACCGGCGCAACGGGGGGTCTGCGCGTCTTGATGCTCTCCAGCCAGTCTCCATGTTGCTCTCACTGACATGGAGACGAACCGCGTCATCCGGAAGCGGGGTCGAGATCAGCTTGGGATCACTGGCCGATAATGCCTGCTGATTCCCGACGGCAGCCGGATCGCTCACCGTCACGGCATAATCACCGCGGGTGACAAAAATCCAGCCTTCATCTCCTTCAAATCTCACACCATTGGGGAATTCGCCGGATACCATCATGACGACGCCATTTGCAAACCTGGCCTGCACTTCAAAGGGTCCGTGAACATCCCATAAACCGGATCGCGGGAATTCAGCTTCCGCTTCGATTTGAACAGGGCCGGTGTATTCTGTACCCATACCCCAATTAGCCGTATCGAGATGATGCGCTCCCCAACCGGTGATCATACCGGCGCCGAATTGCTCACACCGCAGCCAACCGGGACGGGAATAGTCGTGTTGAGGATGAACACGCTTCTCCGTGTAATATATAAAAGGCGTAGAACCAAGCCATTTTTCATAGTTGAGATTTGCGGGAATCGGCATTTCCGCTTCCTCCTCACCGGAGGGGTCACCGGGAAGACCGATCTTTATTGTCTGCAGATTTCCCACACGTCCGTTGCGGACCAGTTCGCAGGCAATACGAAACTGGGGCATTGAACGCTGTTGACTGCCGATTTGCAGGATCCTCCCGCTGCGATGGATAACGTCGCTCAGTTGACGTCCTTCGACAATGGTGAGTGAGGTGGGTTTTTGCAGATAAATATCCTTTCCGGCGAGCGCAGCTTCGATCGCCGGTTGGGCATGCCAATGGTCGGGAGTGCTGATCATCACCGCATCGATTGTCGGATCGGCCAGCAGCTCTTGATAATCATGATAGACCTTAACTTCGACATTGCGCAGTTGTCGGTGCGTCTGATACCACGCCTGTACAAACTGCTTTCCTTCCTGCGCTCTTTTGGTATCCAGATCACAGACCGCTACAATTCGCGCATGATCATACTTGAGCGTTTCCAACAGATCATGTTCACGGGCGATCCTGCCGCAACCGATCTGACCGATCTGTATCGTGTTGGCGGGCGAGTTTTTGCCCAGCAGTCGTTGCGGCACGAAAAGCGGTATCGCTGAGACAGCGATCGCTTGCATGAATTCTCTTCGATTCGGCATCTCGATATTATCTCCATTTATTTATCGTCGGGAACCAGTTCAATTTTGAAATCAGACTTGACGCGCGAATAATCTAACGGCTTCTTATCGCCTATAGCCCACAAAATTCCTCCCTCAAGATGACGGATAAAATGAACATCATCATAATACTCTATCTTATGACCCAGAGCCGTATAGAACTGTCTGCCGCCATCAAATTCGTGATACCACGCCAGAGGGTAAAAATCCCCGAAAACACGACCCGGAAAAGACTGGTGCGGATCATCCT
>RPQV01000259.1 GCA_003818595.1 Calditrichota bacterium | reverse complement strand
TTTATCTTTTAAAGCTCGACTCATGAAAATTGTCCATATCGGCAAGCCTCCCGTTGCCCCTGTTACGCCGCTGCCCCAGGTATTGCGCATAGGGTGATTGTCGTCAAATCCAACCCAAACGGCAGTCACCAATTCTGGAGTAAAGCCTACAAACCATGCATCACGATAATCGTTGGTCGTGCCGGTTTTTCCCGCACAAGGACGATAGAATCCTCGAGTCCGGACAGTTTTCCCGGTGCCGAAATCAACTACTCCGCTCAACATATCGATCATGATGAAACAAGTTTGCTGATCAAATACACGTTTAGATTTGAATTCATTTTCAAGTATGTTTTTCTGAGGGCTGTTGATCTTGCGAATCAAAAATGGTTGACGATAAATTCCCTCTGAAGCCAGCGTCGAGTAGCCGGCCGCCATTTCCAGCGGTGATACACCCGCCGTACCCAACGCGAGCGACAAGTGGGGTTCCAAGGTGCTGGAGATACCCATGGCGTGAGCGTATTCGATGACGACGCTTGCCCCCACTTTCTCGATCACTTTGGCAGCGATGACATTTCGAGATTCCGCGAGCGCCATTTTAATGGTCATCGGCCCCATGAACTCCAAGTCGTAATTCTCCGGCGCCCATATCTGATTGTAGATACGAAACTGTGTCGGCTCATCGATCATCACAGTTGTCGGATCGACAATTCCCTTGTCTATGGCAGCCGTGTAGATAAATGGTTTAAATGCTGAACCTGCCTGACGGTTATTGGCGAGAGCGCGATTAAAAGGAGCGGAGCGGAAATCTCGGCCGCCGACCATGGCCTTGACAGCACCGGTTTTGGGATCAACAGCAACCAGAGCAGCCTGAGGGTAATTTTTGCGCTGAGCCCAAGGCACTTGCTCAATGGGTTGCAGCCCCAAAGTCTCGTCAAGTTCAGCCAGTCCCTGTTGGATCGCCAGACTGGCTGCCAACTGAAAATTACTGTTCAATGTTGTGAATATTTCCAAGCCGCCATACATCACGGCGTTGCGTCCAAAAGAATCCGCCGCGACATCGATCACGGCATCTATAAAATAATCAGCGTGTCCGTGAAGGTTAAAAATGCTGTTGTAGGCGAGCCGTTCGTTGAGTGCGACTTTATACTCCTGATCGGTGATATATTTTTGCTCCAGCATTTTCTTCAATACAAAAGTCTGACGCTGTTTTGCGATCTCGGGATATTTGTAGGGGTTATAGCGTGCAGGCCATCGCGGTATGCCCGCCAACATGGCTGCCTCACCATTTGTCAGTTCATCAGCATGTTTGGAAAAATAGGTCTGAGCCGCCAGTTCTACGCCATAAATTCCTGAGCCAAAATCAATTTGATTCAGATAGGCTTCCAATATTTCCTGTTTGCTGAATTGTTGCTCAATCTGCAGAGTAATGAAAACTTCCTGAATTTTGCGGATATAGGAGCGTTCAAAACTGAAGAAGAGATTTTTTGCCAATTGCTGAGTAATTGTACTGCCGCCTTGCTTCACCTCTCCATGTCGCAGATTTACTAAAAAAGCACGTATCAGACTATTTTTGCTGATGCCATGATGGGTATAGAAATAGCGATCCTCGAGAGCCAAAACTGCCTTGATGATAGTTGAGGATATTTGATCAAACGGCACAATTTGACGATTGGCAAGAAGTTTGATCATTTTGCCATCCTCGGCAAATATTTTTGTCGGAGTGGCAAGAGCAATACGGTTTAAATCATCCGGCAATTGCGGAAGGCGTAATACGGCATAAAAAGCGGCGCCAATCGTCAAAAGAATGATCATCAGCGCTGCAACCTGGGCAATTTTTTTAATCATTTTCATCTTTTTTAACAGGCATTTCCATATGATGTTCGAGATCCATCGAGTTCAATTCATCAATGAGATAGTTAACTGCAATTTCAGAAGCGAACATTTTTTCTAAATATAGCCCGCTTTCGCCTTTTATTTCGAATAGTATCTCAACGCCATCGTCAGTGACAAAAGGAGAAATGGCGACGCGTTGTAGGTTGTTCCCCCATTGAACCAATTTGTAGGGATCATTGACAATCTGAAGGCGATAGGTACGGGGCAACCGATCAAATCCATGGAAAAAAATAGCTGCCGACAGTAGACGTCCCTCGAACTCCTCAAATTCGTTCAGTTGAGCATTTACATACTCGACCTCAGCATTGATCAACGTATCCAAAACAGTCACATGCGATTCCTGAATCGGATGTTCAAAGCCGTCGATAAAGTAGATGACCAATTGATCCCCAACCAGGGAGAGCTGCGTGCGTTGCCAGTCCGGATTGCGATCCAATTCGATAAAATAAAGTGGATCGAGGAGTCCTTTTGCCTGGTTCATGGGAAGATCAGTATAAAATTTTTTGAATTCATCTCTGCTGATACTCAAGCTGCTGCGAGTCGATAAAATGAGTTTAAGATCTTTGAATGAATGAATATCAACAATGGCCGGCAAATTTTCAGTTTTGTTCGAATTGGCCTCAAGCTCATCGATACCTAATTGTTCTTTGTGATCTTCATCCCACAATCTGCCTATCTGAGGGCGAATAGGATTCGTAAAAAGCAAAAATCGGCCGACAACGATTTCCAATATGCCGAACAATGCTTCCGCAGCGATCAACAGCAGGATAAACGAAAGGATCAGGAGCGCTCGTTTCGAATAATTTTTGCGAATTTTCCCCGATTGATTGATTTCAGCTTCTGTCATAATGATCATTCAGGCTCCATGATTTTCCAGAAAGAAAGCTGGATCCATTTATTCACACTTTATAATCTTTAAAAGTTAAAAGGAATTGGGCTAAAAGTCAAAATAAAAACAACAAACAAGAACAGGGCGATGAGTTTTCTTTTACGGTCCAGAGGCGTCCGGTCATCGAGAGGAGGAGGATGTCTTTTGCCAAATATCAGTAAAAGCAAAAACAAGAGAATCCAGCCGATATAAAAGGTGGACAAAATCCCGAGGAATAAAATAAAGACTTTCATCCACTTGAGGCTGTTCCTGCCAAACAGGCTGTAAAAAATATGGCCGCCATCGAGTTGGCCAATCGGCAATAAATTCAGCGACGTCACAAAAAGTCCTACCCATCCAGCATACAGGACCGGATTACTTGCGATCATAAAGTTTGAAACTTTAAGGCAATTTGTAAAAAATGACAGCAAATGGAAAAAAAGGGGTGAACTGGGCAGAAATCCGATATCAATATTTCCATCGGACAAGAAAGGATGAAAATGATAGCCTACTATAATCACCGCAATTGCGGGAATAAAGCCGCCGATAGGACCGGCTGCACCCAGATCAAACAGAGCGTTCCGATTTGGAAGGACACTGCGCAGTTGAATCACTGCGCCGAGAGTTCCGAAGGGATTGGCGAATGGAAAAGGCAGAAAAAAAGGAAGCGATGAGGAGACCTTGTGCCGCCGACAACTCATATAATGACCCATTTCGTGACAAAACAGAATGGTTATCAGCGATAGGCTGTAATACATGCCCCATGTCAACCAGGTCGATCCAATGGTGAGCAATAACAGCACAAGATTTAAAACCGGCTGATGAATCGGCAGCCTGAATTTGGCCAGTGACCGAATGAGACGGGTGAAGGTTTTTTTCATCATAAATAAAAAATGACCGGTGTGCATGGGGCAGATTTACCTGATCTGAACAATTGCGGTCATGCTATTGCAGGATAACTTCAACCCGATCTCCTTTTTTGATATTTAAAATTTGGGCGGCATTCCCATCGCGCACCGCAATTTCCAGATGATCATGACTGCTGACAATGGCCAGCGGTTCTCCCACTTCATGTTCGGCGTATGAATGGCTCAATCGTTCGAACTGAAATTTTTCTATATTAATCTCTTCTATCTGCTCACTCTTCAGTTCTTTTTTTGAGATATTGGTGATGCAGTTGCCGAAATGATCGATGTAAACGATCTCCCCGCTGATGGTTTTATTTCGGCGCGTCGGCAATAGGATATCGCCTCGCAAATAATCATCTATTTTTTGACCAAAATCAACAAAAGGAACGCCGAGTGAAAGGTGAGCCGCAACCGGCGCCACGATGTCACGACCATGAAAAGTCTGACTGGTGTGGGGCAAAAAGTAATAACGGTTAGTCACTGAAAGCACCACAGCATCCTGGTGGCCGGCAAAGACATACTTTAGAACAGCATTATCCGGGGCAAGGAAAAAGCTGTTGCCGGCACGCGCCAAGAGAATGCGGCGATCTGTCCCCACTCCGGGATCTACAACCACTATATGAATACTTTCAGGAGGGAAAAAAGCGTAGGCCTGGTCAAGGGCAAAGGAAGCAGCATCCAGATCGCCTTGCGGAATTCCGTGTGTGATGTCCACAATTACCGCCGCAGGATTAATATTAAGAATCACTCCTTTCATGACACCGACAAACGCATCGCGCAGACCAAAGTCAGTTGTCAACGTGATGAATCTTGATTTGGTTTTCTGATGTTCCATCCGGAAACCTCTTTTCCCAAGTATATGGCCAATTGATTATAAATGTCCTGCATCTGTTCGGGATTGCGCTCAAAATCGACATTATCCGCATCAACTGTCATGACAGGTATTGTCGATTCGATGCTTTTTATCCAACGATCATAAGCCTCGTTCAGTTCATGCAGATAGTCTATGGTGATTTTTTTTTCAAACTCACGGCCTCGCTTACGAATACGGGTGATCAACGTCCAGGTTGAGGCTTTTAAATAGAGAATCAGGTCTGGTTTGCGAAGATAATCAGTCATGATGCGAAACAGATCACAATAATTCTCATAATCCCGATCACTCATGAATCCTTGTTTGTGGAGGATATAGGCAAATATTTCAGCATCCTCGTAAATTGAACGATCCTGAATGCAGGGAACCTTGCTTGCAGAAATTGCACTCTGATCGATGAAACGCTGCGATAAGAAATACACCTGCAGATTAAAACTCCAACGATTCATGTCGCGGTAAAAGTCGTCGAGATAGGGATTGTTAATCACCCTCTCGAAAAAGGGTTTCAGCTGCAGCTTTTCAGCCAACAGAGTGGTCAGCGTCGTTTTGCCGACACCGATGTTCCCGGCAATCGCTAAAAAGAAAGGAATGTTTGCCGATTTTTCTGGTCGAGGAAATGACATCAAAAGCCACCGGTGCCGTTGCCAACGTCTCGCGCAACTTGTGGGGGGAGGCCAAAACTGATCTCTGGATCTGCCTTGCCTGCAGCGTTCAGCACTCTGAAATAAAAACCCAATTCACCAAAGGGTTTATCCAGCCGTACCATGAGCCAATTGAGGCCGGGACGTAACCTCACAGGTACACTATAACGATCAATCATCGCAGGATTAAGCTCGTTGAGCGTCATCACCAAGTCATCATTCAGCCAGACTTTCAACTTGCCGTTCATACCGAATTGAAAGCGCGCCTTTTTCACCGAAGGGGTGATGATCGGAAGTATCGCATATACGCAGCTGTTATAACCGGGATGCAATATCTCCTTCAGATTAATATAACCGTCAAACTGAGAATCCCTCCGATTTTCCAACCTGCCTTGTTCACGAGCAGAATCCCACCACTCAGCTATGCTTTTCTCCTCAGGCCAGAAAGACTGCTGAAAACCACGAGTTATTTTGAAAGGAGC
>RPQV01000258.1 GCA_003818595.1 Calditrichota bacterium | reverse complement strand
TCCTCGCTGGCCGCCCCTTCGCTGCAAACATTCACCGAAAAAGAGCCGAACTCTCCCAGCCGCACAACCGCCCCTTCGCCGAGATGGCGCGGAATGATCTGCAGCAGCGCCTCGATGACGGCGGTGGTGTCCGGCACACTCACGGTCGAGATTTCTTTGATCTCTTTCGCCAGGGTGCGTAAAGACACCTCAGCACGATTTGTCGCGGAAGCATAAAACTGTTTAGGCGCCCCCGGCTGGGTCGGATTCGGCCGTTGCACAAGATGATACTGAAAGGACATAACCTCCGCCGCAATTTGAGTAGATAGGCGCTTCAAAACGAGTTATTCCTCTGCGCTCTCTGCGCCTCTGCGTTGAGTGGGTCTCCTCGCATTGATTAAGTCTGGACCAAGGGTGTAAAATACTTTTGCAACAACCCCATTTCCCAAACTCCACGCCTTCAATCGATCTACAATTCGATCTTTCGTCTCTTGGGATCCTTATTCTGACGATAAAAAATCGCCACATGCCCGATCACGCCCACGCATTCCGCTTGGCACTCCCCTTCAATCGTCTTGACTAACGCTTTTTTCTCTTCCTTGAACTCCAGAAACTTGATCTTGATCAATTCATGAGCATCGAGAGCCTCATTGACGGCGGCGGCCACATCCTCCGTCAGACCATTTTTGCCGATGAAAATCAGCGGCTTGAGCGGATTGGCCAATCCCCTGAGCCGACTCTTTTGTTGTGTGGTTAAATTCTCCATTTACTCTCCATATTTGCGAATATAATCCATAATGCCATCGCACAACCAGTTCGCGACCGCCTGGCGGTTGTTGACGATCATCAGGCGGTCCTGATCGAGCTGGTTGCGAATATTGGCCACTTCGATATAAACCGTCGCCGGAACGACCTCTTTGAGCATGAACAGGTTGCGGGGACTCACTGTTCCGCTGTACCCCCGACCGGGCTGATGCTCAGCATATTCCTTCTTCACCCGCTGATGCAGCAAAGAAGCCAGACGTCTGCTTTTTTCGTTGCTGCGCTGATAATAATAAAACAAGTCGATTCGGCGCGAATTGGAGCGCGAATCCACGTGCAGGACAATGGTATATTGCGCCTTGGCCTTGCCCGCATTCTGCTGGTAGAGCTGATTGATGATCTCGGCTCTCTTCTTCAGTCGCGTGGCGGTTTGACTGGATATCCGCACATCGCCATAATACCGTTCATCGCGATCGCCTTTGAGTACTGCCTGATCACGAATGCCGTCATTCTTGTCCTGAACGATCAAATAAACGGTAGCGCTGTGCTGCACCAGCTGCCGCGCCAGGCGCAGGGTAAAATCGTAGGCATATTCGTCCTCGTATAAATGAACACCCTGACGTTCGCCGATGGCGCCGGGATCAGGCCCGCCATGCCCGCTGTCGAGATAAAAAACATACCCTTCGAGTCGACGATCAATTATCGGAACCGATCGATATTTTTCCCCGAACAGAACATTCAGTTTGGGTTGAGCGGTCGACTGTGGTCGCGCGACCGCGCGTTCTTCACTCTCGCTTTCGATGTAAAAAACCGGCGCCCAGATTTGATTTTCGCCTTTTTCAGCAGCAATTGTGGAGGTTTTGATCAGCTCATTGTATTCCTGCACCCGGATCAATACCAATTCATCTTCAATTCCCAGAGTGGTGCGCAATCCGATCTGATCATATTCAAAGATGAGAATCGGCAGATGATAGAAAAAATCAATCTGCAGTCTCTCCCCGCCATTGAGCACATCCTGATTCAGTTCTCGAAATTTTTGTAAATACGGCCGCGTGGGCGGCACACTGTAGCGACGCAGGATTCCGTAGATGCCTTCACTCGGCAGAGGCTGAGCGGAGACGTACACCGGCGGTGAACTGACCTGCGCCATGATCACCGGGCAAAACAGAGTAGCCATAATCCACAAAGCGAAAAGAAAACCGCCCTGTCTTGCCACGGCTTGCGACACGCCATTCTTTTTAATAACCGATATTTGATCAAGCCGCATCAAAAAGCTGACCTTTCATTTGAAAAAATAATGCAGTCCGACCTGCGGATAATACATCACCAGGTCACCCTTTGAAGAATAGGTCAGCGGCCATTCCAAGGCGGCGCGGATGTTGGTGGTGAATTTAACCTCAATGCCGATGCCCAATCCGCCGTATAATGTGTTCTCCCGCTCCACTCTCTTCACCGGATTGCCGTAGGGTTCATAATAATACATGCCCTCTTCACCCATCCGGTATTCCTGATCGCTGTATTCCGTGGATGCGTAGAAAAAACTGACTCCCGCCAGAGCATAAAACCGTGAGCGTTTTGCGTCGTGCAGCACCCTGAAAACCAACACCCCGACATTGGCATGGGACTCGCGCCCTCTCTCAGACTGAAACATGCTTTGAGCGTACTGGTTTCCACGGTCATCGTCATTGTGTTCATAATAGATATCGGTTCCATCCTCTCTATGCAAAGAAAGGACCCCAAAAGAAACCTGAAAACCATTCTCTTTCGGCAGATGACGATAGCTGAAACCAATCCCGGAAAGCTGACCCACAGCAAATCCCAAGCCGTTATGGCTCTCCTGAGCGTAAAGCGGCAGTGCCAAAAGCAGAAACAGACATGCGCTTTTCATATTCACTCCTTTTACAAAATGTTGTACGCACACCAAGACAGAAATTCAAACGGAAAGCTGACGGCCTTCAGTTGAAATCGATCTCCATAATCGGCGCCGGCGTCCCTTCTGAGGTGATGCGCACAGAAGAATCCTGGCTAAAACAGACAGCCTCTGCCTGATGCAAAACGGGAAATTCGACGATCACGGGTTTCCCACGTAGCGTGGACAGCCAGGAATCAGACGCCGCATGCTGGTAAATATACAACCGCCGATAGGTCAGAACGGCAATCGCTGATCCGTCCGCACTGATGTCCATCCCTGTCGGCTGTGCGTGAAACCGATCGAGAGACGTATGAATTTCATCCGCAGTGGGCTGAAGGATCGTGTCCACCGGACCACGTTTTACGGCGATTTGCGGCTGAGAGGGAGAGGGAACCAGGCTCAGCTCGTAAAGCACAGCCGGCACATCTCGTTTTGACAACAGCAGAATTTTTTCAGCCGCGACATCCACTGCCGCGGCCTCACAGTCGCGCGCGCCATCTTCATAGACAAACCGAATAGTCCAGGCAATAGCGACGCTCTGATCGTCCGGCATGGGCTCTTTAACGATATAGAGCACAAACTGCTCCCTATATTCAGTATTATTTCCCGCATCGGCAATTAACAGATAGGGACGGTCATGATAGACAAATGAGGCCAAATCCTCCCAGTCAAAATTCTCGGCATCCGTTACTTTCACGGCAGCTGCAATTTCCCCGTCTTCTGCAATGGCGTACAGACAGGGCTCATTGCCGCTGTCATTCAAACTCCAAAATATGTTCGGATCGCGGTTTGATCGGGCGATCCCGCTGACCTCACTGATTTTGTTGCTGGTTATTTCTCCGACCTGTCTGCAGCTGTACAATGAATTTCCATTTTGAACGTCCTGCCTATTGGGTTGACGGCAGGAAATGATCAACAACAAAAGCAGCGGCCATGCTTTTTTCATGTTATTGTTCATTCCTATTTAAATGATGAACACGAATCTCAACCGGGAAATCCAGCAGCAGACTTGGCAGCGGCTGCACCTGAACAAGTAAGCAGGTTTTCATAACGACCATCTTTCATTATTCAGACACAGTATTCTTTTGAACATCGGATTTTGCGGCGGCATCACCAGTCGTCGCTGTTTGGGTATATCCTTTTTTCACCAGATAATATCCGGCCGAAAGAGCAATCACGGCTGACGCCATACCCATCAATAAAGAAGGAGAGGTCGCGTTGTAATCCAAAATCGTTATTTTACGCGCCAATGCAATGAGTGCAACCATGAAAACGATTTCCAGGTGGAATTTATTATTCTTCAAATAGACCTTGATGGATTCTAAAAGTTCGATGCCAATGAGCACCATCAGAAAAAATCCAAAAACTTCGATCATCTTTTGCAGATTGAGAATAAAAACAGGCGGCGCCATGACCTCCTGAAAAAGAATTATCCCCAATTCAATTGTCCCCAGAATCAGCGTGATCATCATGAGAACCAGCATCACCATGATGATGACCCTTTCAATCCGTTCAATAATTGCCATCATGGGTCCTTATTTTATTGTAAATCTCATTAAATGTCATTAATATTGATGCACCTTTAAAAACAACATAAGACGGATTAATGTGAAAATCAATAACGAAAATCGAACTCTGCCGATGTAAGGCAGACAAATCAAATAAAGACATTCTGAACACTTGACAATCACAAATTAATCCAATGACCACCAAACTGTGTGATTGGGTACAGTTCACATAAATCATGAATACTGCTACGAGGAGGCCGGCATGAAATCGTACTCTGTTTTATTAATTTGCTCGTTGTTCTGTTGTGCCGGCAAGGCACCCCGCTTCGCAGACGAAAGGCTCGCCGCCGCAACCATCAGCCTGAGCGACAAACAGACGCCCGCCCGAATTGACGGCGCCGTGTACACGCTGACCAAACCCGCTAAAGCGGAAAAAGAACTGATCAAGCTCATTCAGAGCAAGAAGGAGCTGTTCAAGCTCGAAGCGCCGGCAAAAGAATTATCGCTGAATAAAAGTGATGTCGATCAGCTGGGATTCAGGCATGTGACTTTTTCAAGAGTTCATAAAGGGGTTCCGCTTTGGGCTGAAGAACTCAAACTGCATGTCAATCAACAGCAGGAACTGTACTTGATTCAAGGACAATATTCCCCAAGCCTGCCGGCGACATTCAATGTCAAGCCGCAGCTGTCAGCGGAGCAGGCCGAGGATAAGGTGCGCAGCCAGTTGTCCCTGCAAACTGTCCAACAGGACGAGACGAAACTCTATATTCTGAACGACCAGGAAACGCCGCGACTCGTTTGGCGAGTGATCGCCGCGACGGCAAAACTGGCGCCCGATCAGTGGGAATGCCTAATTGACGCAGCCTCCGGCGAGCTCCTTTCCAAAACCAATCTCATACGTCCTTAAACCTCTTTGATGGAGAAAATTATGAAAAGAGTTGTCCTGATTTTGTTGCTCTTGTATTCCGTTTCAATGACCAAAGAAAAAATGGAGCCGGCAGCATTCGGCCCCACTCCTCGTCAGGCATTGCCGCAGCCGACCATCGCTCCAAAACCCTCTTTGAATAAATTCACGGCCAACAGGACGCCAAACCGTACCCTGCCCGCGAAACCGACCACAACAAATCAACAGCTTTTACAAAACAGCCTGAACTCCATCATCAACCATATTCCGCAACAATACGTCTCGGCCGCCGCACCGCATCAGGCGGCGGCCGACATGATGCGCGCTCATAACCATCCACCCTCGATCAGTTCAATGCTGAACCGACAGACGCTGAGCCGAAAAACCGTATTGTGGAATCATGAAAACGGAGTCCCGGCCTTTTGCCTATTCGATACAAATGCTCAGCCCCTTAAAAAAGCAATGGTGACGACAGAATCCATCCAGCTCAAAGCGCGTCAATTCCTGGACGAAAGCTCATCCTGGATGGCGATTCAATCACCGGCTGAGGAGTTCAAGCTGATCAATGCCCGCCGTGATGATTTGGGCCAAACTCATTTGCGCTA
>RPQV01000257.1 GCA_003818595.1 Calditrichota bacterium | reverse complement strand
GGATATCGTCGATGGTTTGCACTGGCTAAAATCACAGCCGTGGGTGGATGGCGACCGATTCGGTATGTGGGGATGGAGCGGCGGCGGCAGCTTTACGCTGCACACCATGACGCGCACCGCAGAAATCAAAGCCGGTATTTCAATTGCTCCGGTCACTGACTGGCATTTTTACGATACGCGCTGGGCTGAATATGCCATGAAAACGCCACAGGAAAATCCGGAAGGCTACGAAAACACCTCAATCCTGCGGCACGCCAAAAACCTGCACGGACGCCTGCTGCTCGTACATGGCACGTATGACGACAACGTGCATCCGCAAAATGCGTGGAGCTTTATCGAAGAACTTGTGCAGGCAAACATATTATTTGATATGATGTTCTATCCCATGCGCAAGCATGGGATCTCTGACCGTCCGGCGAAAATTCATCTGGCGAACAAAATGCTGGAATTTTGGGGTGAGAATTTATAAAGTATGTCCGAGGGGGAGAAATGGCGTTCGTCATGTTGCACGCTACGCGTAAAAGCTGAAACGTATCGTGATTGCCGACTTAAATGCGCAGCCATCATGGTTGGAAATCGGTTGTGGAAAACGGGATCGGACCAAATCAACCTGTTGTTTGTAATAGGTTTGAGAGATTTTACTGATTTAAATGATTGGTAATCATCTGCGTTATTCGGGCAAAGATCAAGCATGGTAAAAATATCATGAAGGTGGACATCGGGTTTAGGGAAATTGATGATGTTCTCCAGCATTTTCGGATTCTCGGCGCTTCGTTTCGGGAAGAATGTTTAGGTGTTATAAATCATCCGTCTCTTTGGCCTCTTTTAGGAGCGGCAGTCGATCATCGCCGGTGAGGATGCGCATCTGCTGAATGGCTATCTGGTTGAGGCGCCGTAGGCGTTCGGGTTGGGAATGTTTTTCGGTAATAAAAGCGGCGTTGAGATTTTCTAGATTGGAGAGACAGACGAGCTGCGCGCTGTCTGCCTGATCGCGGATGTTTCCCTTATCGCCTGGGTTTTCGGCGCGCCATTGAGCAGCAGTTTTACCAAAAAGGGCCATATTAAGCACATCGGCTTCACCCGCATAGATGTTATTGATTTGGTCATGAGTCAACTCAGGCGGGATGAGGTGTTCGCGGATGGCATCGGTGTGGATGCGGTAGTTGAGTTTGGCGAGGTTGCGGCGAATGTCCCAGCCGAGGGTCTTATGCTCTTCTTCTTTGAGCCGCTGGAATTCCTTGATCAGGTAGAGTTTGAACTCGACGGATATCCATGAGGCAAACTCGAAGGCGATATCCTTGTGAGCATAGGTGCCGCCGTAACGACCAGGCTTTGAGACAAGGCCGACAGCGCCGGTGCGTCCGATCCATTGCTTGGCTGTCAGGATAAAACTGTTGAGTCCGGCTTGTTTTCTAATCCCATCGAATTCGATGGGATTAAAAGCGGGATTGTTGATGTGTTCCCAGATGCCGAGGAATTCGATAGTGTTTCGATTACGGAGCCAATTAGAGATTAGATAATCTGTCCGTTCGGCATCTTTGTAACGGGCAATGTCGGTTATAGAGATATAATCTTCCTGCTTCACCGAAAGCACCTGAACTTCTCGGCTGAGAACATTAATTTTCGCCATCAGAGCCCTCTTTATGGTTTTCCAGTAAGGGTGTTGGTGTGCAGAATATTGGGCGCCTCGATGTCGTGCAGGATCATATTCATGATTTCGCCGAATATTTCACCGATCTTGTACTCGATGATGTTGGACCCGCTCGCTTTCTGCTTGAATATGAGTTGATGTGGTCCGACCCCAATTCTCTCTCGAATCCTTCATGTCTTTATTCGCTACTTTGACTAACATCCTCATTATGCTTGACCTGCATAACAACGAACGTTACATCGTCGTCCTGCGGGCGACCATTCGCCCATGCTTCGCCCTCTTGCGAGAGGTGATCAATGATTTCCCGGGGAAATTTATCGCCCACTTGCTGAATGATTTTATTGACGCGATGCTCTTCCAGCATCTCCATTTTATCATTGAACCTCTCCGGGAAACCATCGCTCATCAGAACAACCGTGTCACCCTCAAACAAGCTGATCATTTTTTCCCGGTACGGATAATCAAGGAAGCAGCCCAGAGGCATTCCTTTCAGGTCAATATTTTCAACCTCTCCTGTCGCGGCTCGATAAATCAATGGTGACGGCATGCCGGCCGATGACGCCACCATCGTGTGACCCTTAAATTTGACCAGCATCATGGCCATATATAATGAGCCCAGGTTCAATCTCTTAATGCTGCTTGTATATTTCTCAAACACGTCAGTGATCTTGGGGATATCTGAAAACTCGTGAAATAAGCTTTTTGTAATCGCGACCATTATTCCGGCTTGAGCGCCGTGCCCGGTTGCGTCTCCAATCGCGATCGTCAATGTGCCATCGGGACCCACTGCAAAATCATAGTAATCACCGCCAACTTCGGTCGCCGCGTTCATATACACCGCAATATCAAGATGTGAAAGATTCGGCAGCGTCTTTGGCAACATTGACAGCTGGAGCTTGCGCGCCTCTTCCAGCTCTCGAGTCTTGCGCAAATTATCAGCTTCGAGCAAGCGACGAGTGATCTCTTCCTCTCGGGCATGACGTTCCTGTGCGAGGGCCTTTTCTGACAGATCCTTCACCTGGACCAGCTGCCGTTCCAGATCTATGTTAATCCTGGCGAACCGCTGAGAGAGATTGATCGACATGGCAATACTCATGGCAATAACGCCGTAAATGTATGTTCCGGTATAGCCGCTTTTCGTGGTAATGATTTTGTAATCCACAATCAGATCATAAAAGACAAACAATGCGAGAATCGAAATTCCGATCCCAATGATCCAAAAGTTGGCTTGATCCTTCTTGAGGGTCACGCTCACTGACTTTGTCAAGTAGCTTGCTATGATCTCAACGAGGGCAATGACTTTAAAGACATCTGTCAAATAATTTGTTGTCTCGTTCCAATGAAATAGACCCCAGATTGATAATGCCATCCCGATAAAGACATATAACCATATTCTTCTTGGGAATTGTCGATATCGCATTTCATATGCCGTCAGCAATCCAAACAGGACGGTTAAATTCACGACCGGTGCCTGGATAAACGACCAAATCACAACAGCATCAGCGTTCACTTGATTACGGAACAATCCGAGAACCGCGAAACCAATCATACAGGCTGCGTAATAGAGGTTTTCTTTGAACCGAGTGTAGAAAAGAAAAAGCAAAAGATGCAGCAACGCCAGGGCGGCAGGGATCATGGTGAGGATTATTCTAGAGATTGTTTCACTCATGAGAGTTTTCGATGTAGCGGCAATAGCCTTGTTCAAATCGGTCAAGGACATTGAGAATCCAATATCGGCGCTCTGCAAAAATTGCCCCACCGAAAAGGTCGAGTAGCGTACGGCGATGACGTGGGCTGATTGGGGAGTGAAAACGAGGAGCTGGGGATTTCGGTCTTCGAACCGTCGCTCTTCACTCCGCGTTCGTCCAACCCTCCCGAATGTGTATTTTAATTGGCCGTCGACAAAGACTTCGGAAGCACCCCGCTGCTTGATCAGCAGAGCGAGAGCTTTGTTCCACAGGACAGAATCAACCACAACATGCAGTCGAAACCAACCGATCCCCTGCCAACCGCTTTTGGGCAACTGATCATACCGAATCGCTGGACCGTATGGTTCCCAATCATGATCATCCATTGCCGGATCAGCCCACGAGAGATTATCCCCGGAGTGATATTTCCAGTTGTGATCCAAAAGGATTCCCATTGCCACGTCTGAACTGTCAGCGATGATAAAAGAGGTGTTGCCGACCTCAT
Organism: Calditrichota bacterium; assembly: GCA_003818595.1. Taxonomy (GTDB): domain Bacteria; phylum Zhuqueibacterota; class Zhuqueibacteria; order Residuimicrobiales; family Krinioviventaceae; genus Fontimicrobium. Next base: position 1,829 of record RPQV01000257.1, on the reverse strand, counting down.
CAGCGGAAAGAGAATTCGCAATGACCCGAATCCGGATCGTTTTGGTCTCGGCGTTCTGGTGAGAATGACAGCTGACGAAAAGAATGGATGCTAGGAGCAGTAAGTGCATTTTGTTCATAAAATTTCAAAGTTGTATTGTTCTGTTGTGATATTGTTCTATTGTGGCAGCGATGGGTGATATGCCGGATATTGCCGGGTAAAAAGAGTCGATTCGCTCGCGGCATCTCAGACTCCTCTTGGAATGTAATTTATAGGGATAATTTATGCATTCTAAGTCCTGCTTTCAAGATTTTTTTGCAGTTATCACGATGTATATCAATGAGTTGATTTGGTCCGACCCCAATTCTCCAACACCGAGCGGTTCCAGCCGAAACATGGATTTTGGCGGCCGTAATAAGTGGTGAGGGGGCCGGAAATGGTTCGGCTCTGAAAAATGACCGACCATATTCTGCCAAAGCAGATTTTATCTTGCCAATATAACTGCATGATTTTTATATTGCACGGGATAAACTGTATACCATTGGTGATTTGCCACAGCGTCAGGGCATCAAGTGGTCAGGTTCTCAATGAATTTGTACCTGATAAAGGTCGATTTATTAAATCGAGATGAGTTTCACTGTCATGATGTCGAAACAGTCGCGCTTGATCGGGTGCAGGTGATCATCACCGACCAGAAGGGCGGCGTGGTCGTCAACCGCGATCTGCAGCGACAGGGAGATGTGTTCGAAGCAGATTTTCAGGTTGCTGCCGGTGCAGGATATACTATAACCGTGAACGGTTATCAGCAGAGCATTCTCACCTGGAGCGGCAGCAGACAGAATGTGACCGTCAGCGGCGGCAACGCCACCGTCACCGTGGGGGCTTCCGAGAACACCTCCCCCTCCTCACGTTCCGCAACCGTGACCGTCTCCGGAACCGGAGTCGATGCAAAAACAGTATCAGTGACCCAACTTGGGGAAGGTGTCCCTGAAACCGTAACCGACATTGACGGCAACCTTTACCGCACTGTGAAAATCGGCGGACAGGTGTGGATGGCTGAGAATCTGCAAGTGACGCGTTATCGCAACGGCGATCCCATTCCCAAAGTGACCGATGGAGACCAATGATCGAATTTAGCCACCGGCGCCTGGTGTGCATACAATAATGATCCGACCAATATTGACTTCTGTGGTGCGCTGTACAACTGGTATGCTGTAAACGACAGCCGCAATATTGCTCCTGCGGGGTGGCATGTGCCGACGGATGAAGAGTGGAAACAACTGGAAATGTTCCTCGGTCTGAGCCGCACTGAAGCGGATCAAGCCGGTTGGCGCGGCACTGATGAAGGCGGCAAAATGAAAGAGACTCGATTGTGGAATTCGCCCAATACCGGCGCAACGAATGAGAGCGGTTTTTCCGCGTTGCCTGGCGGCTACCGTGTCGGCACAGGTGCTTATTACGGCGACATGGTTTGGGCCGCCTACTTTTGGTCTTCTACAGAGCAAGGTAGTTACGGCGGATGGGATCGATACCTGCCCTGCAATACTTCAGGAGTCACCCGTAACAGCTACTATAAGCGGAGCGGTTTCTCGGTGGTCGGCGTTTAGGTTTATTAAATATTTGGGGTATGGGGCGAAGCACCATCGATAGTCCCACAGGCCAAGGCTAACATCAGGGTCGAGTGATGGACTTCTGGTCCGGCGTTCGCACACGGGTTCTTACCCCCCTCTTGCCTTCTCGCCCGTTTCCGCGTATCTTCACCCTTTCGACATACTATGCAAACACCGGCAGCGCTGTCGGTCGACCTGTCCCCGGCCGCCCTGCTTTTGAACCCATAAGGAGTCTGTATG
>RPQV01000256.1 GCA_003818595.1 Calditrichota bacterium | reverse complement strand
GACGTCGTGGATCGACCGGATGTTCGACCAGTATGGATCGCGGTCTGGGGCGGCGCCAACACGCTGGCGCAGGCACTATGGGACGTGAAATATTCGCGCACTCCCGAAGAATTGAACGCATTTGCAGCGAAACTCAGAGTTTACACCATTTCCGATCAGGACGATGCCGGAAGGTGGCTGCGCATCACCTTCCCTGATCTTTTTTACATCGTCTCTCCCAGTAATGTTTGGTGGACAGAATATTATAAAGCCACCTGGACGGGCATCTCCGGCGACCGGCATTATCAAAACGGACCATTCCATTTTTTTGAGCTGGTACAGAATCCCTGGCTGATGGAAAACATCGCCCGAAACCATGGCCCTTTGGGCGAATGTTATCCGCCCTTGGCCTACATCATGGAGGGTGATACGCCATCATTTCTCAATCTGATCAATAACGGTCTCGGCAGTCATTTGAATCCAAGTTACGGCGGATGGGGCGGCAGATATCAACTTGAACAGACCTATGCCGAGACGCGACCGATTTGGAGCAACAGCCGCGACAGAGTGCAGGCGCAGGACGGATCATGGCATACCACGGCGCAGGCCACAATTTGGCGGTGGCGGGAGGCGTTTCAATATGATTTTGCGGCGCGCATGGACTGGTGCGTGAGAGAATCGTTCAACAAGGCCAACCATCCACCCCGGCCGGTTCTCAACGGCGACAAAAGCCAAAATGTCCTGCTGATGACTGCCGTTCCTGAAGAAAAACTCACTTTTTCAGCAAAAGGTTCAAGTGATCCGGACGGCGACGCTTTGGTTGTGACCTGGTTTTACTATCGCGAAGCCGGTACCTTCGAAGGCGAAATTGTTCTGTCATCCACATCTGCCGACGAAACCAGCTTCATCGCACCCAGAGTGACAGAAAAAGCGACTATTCATCTCATTTTGCAGATCCGCGACCAGGGAACACCGAATCTATTCCGCTACCGCCGCGCCATTGTCAGCGTCTCCCCAACGCCCTGAGTCTGCGGGCTTGAAAGCGGACAATTCAACAGCAGAATATAGCGGCCAGTCATTTGTTCCGCACTCGTTTTCTGATTCATTTTCTCTTTCTTGACAATTATTCGAATTAACTCTCTGTCACACATCGAGTTGTAACGGTGTCGCATCAAAGACACACCGCTCACGTCCAAGAATCGGCGGAAATATAAATTCTGTCCGGATGGAATTTTCTCCAATCATTGTCTGTTTCACCTTTCCATATTAAAATTAACCAATACGATTTAACTCGATTGTTCAATTTTCATTTTCATCAAGGAGTAAATTATGAGTCCTGCAAATGTCAACTGGTTCGCTGTTGTTGCAGCAGCTCTGAGCACGTTCATCATCGGTTCATTATGGTATTCTTTCCTCTTTGCCAAAGCGTGGATGAAGGCATCGGGAATGACCACGGAAAAGGCCCAAGCCGGCAATATGGTCAAGACGTTCGGAATGGCCTTTTTGTTCAGTTTGATCGCTGCCGCGAACCTCGGCTTTTTCCTGGCCGATCCTTCCATAACCGCAGCCAACGGCGCATTATACGGTTTTCTCACCGGATTCGGCTGGGTGGCCATGGCCATCGGCGTGATGTCGCTGTTTGAACAGCGCAGTTGGAGCTATATTTTCATTCACAGCGGTTATTGGATTGTTTCCTTCACCATCATGGGCCTGATCCTCGGCCTGTGGAAGTAGAGGCAATAGACAGTCCGAGGCGCGGATAGAGGCTAAGGAATGAACTATTTGATCAGGCTTCTGCACAGGATAATTTAGTGGTTCACGCAGCGCAAAGCCGGAAAGACATATTTTTGAAGCTTTCCGGTTTTTTCAACATCTTTGTACAGGACTCCCAATTCCTGAACGACTTTCGATTGCGCCCAGACCAATAGAGTGCTGCACTTCCAATTCCTCCTCTCAGCGCTCACCGACCAGGCTATCCCTTCCGACCTTCAGACTTTCCGACCTTCAGACCTCCAGCCCTCCTTCAGAACAATATAACAATTAATTCGTATGACAACCAAGAAAATCGTTTCGCTGTCAATCTACATTTCATCCCCTGTCCGGAGATCAGCATGAAAACAAAAAATGCAATGATCAATATCGCTCTGATCATGACGCTGACGACTATATTCGCAAGCGCTCAATCCCCTCAGCCCGATACCCGCGATGAACAAGTCAAAGCATTTCTCGACAGCATGGCAGACAAGGATTGGTACAAACAATACTTTATCGATGTTGATCCCAAATTGGTGACCGGCGGCTGTTTTACTGCGCATAATGTTTCTTTAGGCCGGCGCGGAGGCTATGGCACGCGCGAGTTTCTCGAATACGTTGTAAGTTTGCCCAATTATGAAACAACAGTCGATCAAAACGGCGGCGGATTATCCATCAGCTACAAAAAAGCCGCATCCCCCAAATAAGCCGTCCGATCCCGCACTGCAACGACGGCTGGGTCTTTTCTCCGCCACCATAGTCATTGCCAATATGATTGGCACGGAATTTTCACCATGTCCGGCCTTTTGCTGGCGAATATACGAAATCCATGGCTTTTATTGGGCTTGTGGCTCATCGGCGGAGTGATCGCACTGTGTGGCGCATTGGTTCATGGAGAGTTGGGCGTTGTCCTGCCTCAGGCTGGAGGCGAATATCTTTCCTTTAATATTTCATGCTTTTTTCAAATAAATTCATTATATTAATGATGTAAGCTACATCATTCCTCCTTGACATTTTTCATTCCCACCGGTTTCCGACTGAATGATTGCTTGCCTTATGGAATCAGTGAAATTGATTCCATTTCCGAACAACATCCGAACCGTCGACTTGTATCGACCCAGAATAAGGAGTGACCATGATCGTTCAACAAGGCAAAGTCATCTCTATCCTATTTTCTCTTCGAGCAGATCAGGACAACAAATTGATTGCTTCACGACAGCACAAACCGCTCGAGTTTCTTGTCGGCAAAAAGAAACTCATCTTGGGTCTGGATAAAGAATTAATAGGACTCTCCATTGGCGACACCAAAAAAGTTAAAATACCGCCGGAAAAAGGATATGGCTTGAGAGACGAGTCGCGCGTACGCTCCCTGCAACGTTCCCAAATTTCAGATCATATCGAATTGCATCAAGGAATGACCCTGAAAAGAAAGATGAAAAGCGGCACCATCGTCACCGGTATTGTCAAGTCATTCGATGAAGAGCAGGTCGTGGTTGATTTTAACCACCCATTGGCCGGCGAAACATTAAATTTCGAGACCGAAATCATAGATATCCGTGACGCCACCGCGGAAGAAACTCAAGACGGCTATAAAGAACCCTCTGAATAAATACTAACCTTGACGATAGCGAATATTTCCTGCCGCTGGATTTGGATCGTCAAGGTTTTCAGAACCATCTGTTTGACTCGATCTTTGATGTTTGCTGCAACAAGGAAATTTGATGGAATCTGACAACAAACTTGCCGTTTTGATAGACGGTGATAATATTCCCTCCGCTCATGTGAAAGAAATGATGGAGGAGATTGCCAAATACGGAAACCCCACCATCAAAAGAATTTATGGCGATTGGACTAAACCGAGTCTGGCCAGATGGAAAAACATGCTGCTGGAAAATGCCATAACGCCGGTCCAGCAGTACGCCTATACCCAAGGTAAAAATGCCACCGACTCGGCCATGATCATTGATGCCATGGATATCTTGTATTCAGGAAAGGTCAATGGCTTTTGTCTGGTTTCAAGCGACAGTGATTTCACTCGTTTGGCCACCCGCCTGCGCGAGGCAGGCATGACGGTGATCGGTATCGGCGAAAAGAAAACACCCGATCCTTTTATCGTCGCCTGCGATAAATTCATCTATGTTGAAATTCTCAAAAATCAAAACGAAACCCGAGAATTGGCAGTCCCATCGGATAAACGCTCAAAAAAAGCCGAACTGGATAAAATTACTCCCAAAGTGGTTCAATTGATCTCCTCAACCATATCCGATTTAGCCGACGAGGATGGTTGGGCTTTCCTCGGCGACGTCGGTAACCTTTTACAGAAAAAACAGCCGAACTTTGATTCGAGAAACTATGGCTTTGAGAAATTGACGCCTTTGATCAAATCCATCGGCGGCTTTGAGATTGAACAACGTGAAAATCAAAGAGGCCGATTCACTCTGGTCTACGTCCGCATCTCGCCCTAAAAGATTCCTCTCGGCCAAAGAGCCGTTATGTCAATTCTGATTCCCTGTCAAACTGATCTCCAATTTAGTAAAATTGAGCCATCATCTTATTCGAACCAATCAGAGAAAGGATTAGGTATGAAACAAGGCAAATGGTTGACCAGCGCGGTCCTCTTTGGTCTGCTTTTTCTGAGCTGCAGCGATGACAAGGACGACAGCAATCCGACAGGTCCCGGTGCTAACATCAAAAACGGTACCCTCACGGCAACGATCAGCGGGGACTTTACCCTGAACTTCCAGAGCAATGCCGCATATGGATTGCAGGCAACTGCCAACGCCACCCAAGGCATAACCGGAATGATGCACATTCAGGGCGCCATGAGTCAAGGCGCAGATGCCTATCTGATCGATATCCAAATTTATCATGATCCGGCTACCGGAACGTATTCATTGGCCTTCCCTCCCGTTGACGCCGTCGGCACAGTGACAAAGAACAATTCCGGAAGCTTTTCAAAATCGGGAAGCGTAACCCTGACAACCGTCAGCAGCACGCGCATGAAAGGGACATTCTCTTTCACGGCATTCCGAATGACCGGCGTCGGCCAGGAAGTTACCACGACCGTGTCGTCGGGCGTCTTTGATGTCCCGGTCATTGCCTCGGAAAATTGATCCTCGTTTATTGTCGGAAAATTCGGAAACAATAAACATCTTTATCCCGGGTGACTAATCCCGACTGCTCAATTATTACGCTTGAATGTCAGCCCGGGAGGATGTTTATGATACAACCCCCTGCTTCCATTGAGCACCCCCGGCACCATTGTCATTCAATCTTCAACAAGCTGAATCCACCTGATAAGAAGAGGGGGTTGCCCTTACACAGAAAAGAGTAAACGTATGCCAAAATTCTTTAAACTATGGATGATGCTCCTCTCATATCTCATGATAACGGCTGCCGGTTCTCAAACTGTCCCTTTAGAATATCAAGTCGGCTCATGGAAGGGATTCTGCAACGCAGCCGTCAGCTTCACCTTTGATGACGGCTGTTCAAATCAATTTGCTAAAGCCATCCCGCTCTTTGATGAATTCGGTTATCATCTGACGCTTTTTACCGTTACCCGCTCCAGCGGTCTGGGATTGCCCAATTGGTCCAAACTACAGAGCGCCGCAGTATCAGGTCATGAAATTGCCGCTCATACCTTGACCCACACCACCTTTGCCGGCATGAGCGATTCTCTCCAAACGCTGGAACTGAGAGATTGTCAGATGGATATTGACGCTCACATCCCCGGGCAGAAATGCGCCACCATGGCTTATCCCTTTTGTGTGACCGGCGACAAAGCCCTATGCGCACAGGTTTACATCGCCGCCCGCATCTGCTCAGGCGCCGTAGAATCGCGCTCGCCGCGCGACTTTATGGCAATCAGCTCCATCGTCTGCGGAACTGAAGGATCAGTCAAAACCGCTGATAACTTTATCGCCAAAGCAGCTTCTGCCGTCAAATCAAAAGGATGGTG
>RPQV01000255.1 GCA_003818595.1 Calditrichota bacterium | reverse complement strand
ATGAAATCAAGTTTTACGAGGGTTACACGTCGCTTGAAAAAACCTCATTGGTCGGTTATGCGTTTGTAAGCGCCGGTCGCGGATATTCGAGCACTATCGAAACCATGGTCGGCGTGGATACTTCCGGCGCCATCATCGGTATCCGCGTTTTGCGTCAGGTGGAAACGCCGGGATTAGGAACGAGAGTGGAAGAGATCAAATATGGAGAGAGTGATTCCTGGTTCCAGCGCCAGTTCCTCCGTAAAAATGCCGAGGTCATTAATGTCGATAAGGATGGCGGAGACATCCAAAGCATCACCGGCGCAACCATCTCTTCTCGTGCGGTCACTCGTTCTATTGTCTCTGGTTTTAAGGATTTAAAAGCACAGCTGAGCCCGCAGCAATAGCGGCTCGGCAGGTTGAACTTTAGAGGTCTCGATGTCAGTCATTCAGGAATTTACCAAAGGATTTTATCGGCAATACCCGGTATTCCGTCAAATACTGGGATTATGTCCCACCCTCGCGACCAGCACTTCGGTTGAAAACGGACTGGGCATGGGCGTCGCCGCGACATTCGTGTTGATTTGTTCCAATGTCATTGTCTCCATGATTCGGAATATTGTACCGGCTAAAATACGAATCCCCATTTATATTGTGGTCATTGCCACCTTTGTGACCATCGTCGATCTGGCGATGGCCGGGTTTGTCCCCTCACTGCATAAAAGTCTGGGTATTTTCGTGCCGCTGATCGTGGTGAACTGCATTATCCTCGGCAGAGCCGAAGCCTTCGCGGGTAAAAATGGAGTGGGAATGTCGTTCATCGATGGTCTGGGCATGGGATTGGGTTTCACCTTCGCGTTATTGATTGTCGGTTCGGTGCGCGAGATTTTAGGAAACGGTACGCTGCTCGGCATACCGGTATTGGGCGCCGGCTATGAACCGGTGCTGCTCATGTTGCTCCCTCCAGGCGCTTTTTTAAGCATTGGATTTTTTCTCGGCTTTTTCAATTGGCTCGAAAATAGAAGAGCCAAAAGTCAGTCTCAATGAGGTAAGTGATGGATCTGCAGAATTTATTCGTCATCGCCATCGGTTCGATCTTTATTAATAATTTTATTTTTTCGCGCTTTCTGGGAACGTGTCCCTATATCGGCGTCTCCAAACAATTGGATTCTGCCGTCGGTATGGGTGTCGCCGTCACATTTGTGCTGACCATGGCTTCAGCAGTGACGTGGCTGAGTTATGCCTATTTTCTGGCGCCCAATGAAAGCAACCTGTTTTATCGTATATTTGCCTTGAATACACCGCCGGACTTGAGTTTTTTGCGCACGATCACCTTCATCCTCGTCATTGCGGCGCTGGTGCAGTTTGTAGAAATGGTCATCCAGAAGAGCAGTCCCTCGTTGTATAAAGCATTGGGTATATATCTGCCCCTCATCACCACCAATTGCGTCATTCTCGGCGTGGCGCTGTTGAATGTCGAGGAGTCCTTTACATTTATTGAAAGCGTGGTTCACGGTCTGTCGGCGGGAATTGGTTTTACTCTGGCGTTGGTGTTGATGGCCGGGATACGCGAAAAACTCGATTTGGCTGATGTACCGAAAGCCATGCGCGGTGTGCCGATTGCCTTTATTATGGCCGGTTTGATGGCCATTGCCTTTTTAGGATTTGCCGGATTAAAGCTGGGCCAATGATCCGGCACTGTAGATTTTTGAATTGACTGAATCAGTGCCTTGGGTGATTGTGAAAAGGCTCGCTGATCCAGCGTTTGTTTAACCAAGAGAGTAATGATGACATGTCCGAAAATGATCAAACGCCGGCGATAACGCCGGACGACGAACAACCGGGTAAAGGGAAGAAAAGAAAAACCAGGGCACGACGACCAGCGTCTTCCCCATCGAGTGAACCTCGTCTGGGAAAAGAAGAGACGAAGGAGAATGAAGAGTCTTCTCCAGTTCCAAGCTCCTTAGAAGAGATCTCCGACGAAAAGCCCGTTGCAGATATTCCTTTTTCATCCCATGAAACAAAATCAGACGCGCTGGAAAGTTCCGCAGCAGGTATGAGCGGGGAAGATGCGAATGCTGCGACACCTGATCGACAGGAGGCGACAAACGAAGGCGCCGCTGCCGGCAAACAGCCGCCGCCTCAGCCTCCCGGAGGAAAAGGTAAAAAACCCAAAGCAATGGATGAGAAAAAAATGCCCTTCCTCGATCATCTCGAGGAATTGCGCTGGACGATATTACGGAGTCTTTTGGGAATTCTCGTCGGCTCGGTGATCTGTTTTATTTTTCAAAAGCAGCTGGTTGATTTTCTGCGCGCTCCGGCTCCGGATGATTTAAAGCTGATCTACCTGTCGCTGCCCGAAGGTTTTGTCATTTATCTCAAAGTGGCGATTTTTGGCGGGTTTATCATTTCATTGCCGTATGTTGCCTGGGAGTTTTGGCGTTTTGTCGTGCCGGGATTGCTGGAGAAGGAACGCAAACTGGTGCCGTCGATTGTTTTCTATACAGTCCTGTGTTTTATGCTGGGCGGCGCATTTGCTTATTACGTGATGATCCCTTTCGCGGTCAAGTTTCTATTGGGTTTTCAAACCGATTATCTTGAAGCCACCATCACCATCGGCAAATATCTGGGATTTGTAGTGACCTTCATCCTCTCTTTTGGAGTGGTTTTCGAATTACCGGTGCTCTCTTTCCTGCTCTCTAAAATTGGTATTTTGACGCCCGAATTTTTGCGCTCTGCGCGGCGATACAGCATCGTCACCATCTTCATCGTCGCTGCCATCCTGACGCCTCCGGATGTGATGACGCAGACCATGCTGGCTATTCCGCTGCTTATTTTATATGAAGTCAGTATTTGGGTTTCCGCTGCAGTGGCGCGAAAGCGAAAATTGGCTGAGGAAAATAGTGAATAATCGGGGTGCACTTGCCAGATTTATCGACGATGCAAATGGAAAATGGTTTTGTTGATCTTCACATACATTCTTCCTATTCTGACGGCCTGCTGAATCCACGGCAGATCGTTGAATTGGCTCATCAACGGCGATTGACTGCGATTGCCATCACGGATCACGATTCCGTTGCCGGTGTACGGGAAGCCATTGAATGGGGAACTGCCACCGGCATTCAGATAGTCTCTGGAATTGAGGTCAGCATTCTGTTTGAGGAATGCGAGGTCCACTTGTTGGGATATTTTATCGATCCTGAGAGTTCAGCCGTTCTGCACTATGTTTCCCTGCTCAGTGAATCTCGAGAAAATCGGGCGCGGCAAATCGTTGATGTCCTGAAAAAACAGGGTATTCCCATTTCATTCGATTTGATCAGTAAAAAAGCAAACGGTGCTCCCATCGGTCGTCCCCATATTGCTGAGGTTCTGGTGGAGGAGGGTTATGTCTTCTCTGCTTATGAGGCCTTCCAAAAATACCTCGGCGAAAAGCGTCCCGCAGACATTCCCAAATTCAATGTCGGCCTTCAAAAAGCGATCGAGATCATAAGAGAGGCCGGCGGACTGGTTTTTCTCGCTCATCCGGCGACCATATCCTGTTTTCAGCAGCTTTTCCCTGTCTTACTCGACCATGGATTGGACGGAATCGAGACCATTCATCCCAAACACAATGCTGAGCTGCAGTTGCATTTTCGCGGGATTGCCAAAGCTCATGGGCTTTTGCAGTCCGGCGGATCGGACTGTCACGGAGGCCGGGACGGCAAATTGCTGTTGGGAATGCTCGATGTCCCTCAAAGCTATTATCGAGAGATGCATGACAAATGGTTGACACGTCGGTGAAAAATATAGGGGAATTTTGAAATTGGACGCGCTGTTTGTCTTTTTAAATCGAGGGGTGAACGAGATGTTGAAGCGGATGGTTATTTGTAAGCCTCCCTCCTGTAACAACCATCTGGGAATGGCGAGTGATCCACTCGCCATTTCTATTAATAACCTCAAATTTGTGTCCTCAATAATGGGTGATAAATGATCAATGAAAAAATTGCACAGGCTAAACAAATCTGCCGTGAGAAACAGATCGATCTGTGGCTGACATTTGTGCGCGAAACCTCGTCGACTCCTGATCCCATGCTCGATCTGATTCTGGGCGCTCATTGCACCTGGCCTTCGGCTTTCATCATCACCGCCGCCGGTGATGCATTGGCAATCGTCGGCACATTGGACATGCAGAATATCAAAGATCATGCGGACTATCAGGTGATCGGGTACGTCGCCTCCATTCGCGAAGAATTGCTCAACGTCCTGCATAAAATCGATCCGCAGAAAGTCGCGGTCAATTATTCTGTCAATGACGTGATGGCGGACGGACTCTCTTATGGCATGTTCCTGATGCTGAAGGACTATTTGACCGGAACACCCTACGCCGAGCGGCTGGTTTCGAGCGAGTCTCTGGTTGCGGCGCTGCGCGGCCGAAAATCCAGGACTGAGGTTCAGCTCATCCGCGAAGCGATCCGCGAGACCCTGGATATATTCGACAACGTGACGAAATGGCTGCGCATTGGTGTGAGTGAACGGGAGGTAGCAGAGTATATCAAAGCTCAGGTGGCTCAACGTCGGCTCGAATACGCCTGGGATGAAACCCATTGTCCGGCTGTTTTCACCGGACCGGAGAGCGCGGGCGCACATGCGCGGCCGACAGGTCGCCTCATCGAAGCGGGACACATCATGAACATCGATTTCGGCGTGCGTAAAAACGGCTATGTGTCTGATCTGCAGAGGACTTGGTATTTTCGCCGACCGGGAGAAAAAGTCGCGCCGGCAGCTGTTCAGCGGGGATTCAATGTCATCCGCGACGCCATCCGCAAGGCGGCGGAAGGATTAAAGCCCGGCATGCTCGGCTGGGAGATGGACGCCCTCGCACGGCAATACATCATCGACGCGGGATACGCCGAGTATCAGCACGCCCTCGGACATCAGGTGGGACGACAGGCGCATGACGGCGCCGGGCTGCTTTGTCCCCGCTGGGATCGCTACAAGGATTTACCCTTTTCGGTGGTTGAAGAGGGTCAGGTGTACACCCTCGAACCGCGGCTGACAGTGGAGGGTCACGGCATCGCCACCATCGAGGAGATCGTCCAAGTCACGAAAGACGGCTGCGAATTTCTGTCGCAGCCGCAGGAAGAAGTTTGGCTCATTTAACAGAAATGGATTTTTTCTATGAATAACGCTTTAGAAACGCTGTTTACGCGCGATATTTATGCTTCCTTGGGCGGATTGGTCGTCGGCATTTTCCTGCTGTGGTTCTGTTCCGATTTGGTCATCAAAAAGATCACGCCGATCGCCAGACACTTTGGCATCAAAGAGTTGGTGGTCACCATTTTGGGTGTGAGCGTCCTTTCTTCATTGCCTGAATTGACGGTTTCGGCGTTTGCTGCCGCGCAGGGCAAAGCTGATATTTCCCTCGGCAACGTGATCGGTTCCAACTTTGTCACCTTGACCTTTGTGACCGCCCTGTGTGCGTTGATTTCGCCGATCATGATCAGCCGTGAGATCAAGGAACGGGAGAGCTCATGGATGATTCTGTCGACAACGGTGATTTTTATGCTGGCGATTGACGGCAGACTGACCAGAATTGACGGCCTTATTTTGATGATATTGTACGTTCCCTACATCGTCACCGTGATCAGGGACGCGATAAAGGAATCCGCCGCCACGAAAGAGGGCAAAAAGGCCTTTAAGGATAAAAAGATCGCCGCCCATTTCGTCGTCGCATTT
>RPQV01000254.1 GCA_003818595.1 Calditrichota bacterium | reverse complement strand
TACGTATTAATTGGAGAATTTATGGACACAAAACTTACTTTAAAACTGGATAAGGTTCATATCGAGCAAGCTAAAAGATATGCAACAAAGCGGAAAACGAGCCTCTCATCGTTGGTCGAAAAATACTTTGCTTTTCTCGCAGATGCCAATAATGAAGTTGAAATAGAAATTACTCCCATTGTCAGAAAGTTGTCCGGGGTGTTGCATCTTGAATCTGAATTTGATATCAAGGACGAAAAGAGAAACCGCTTATTGGAAAAATACAAATGACATTCAAGATATTTATTGATTCAGATATTATTCTTGATGTCCTCTCCAAACGGGAGCCCTTTTATGATTCAGCTGCAGCACTTTTCGCTTTAATCGAAAAAGGGAAGTTAAAGGGATATACATCGCCTATTGTTTTTTCTAATGTACACTATGTTTTAAGAAAAAGAGTTTCTAAACAAATTACAATAGCAAGTCTGCGATATTTAAAAAGCTTGATACACATATTACCAGTTGATAAAAAAGTGATTGAATTAGCACTTGATTCGGAATTCAACGATTTTGAAGATGCCATTCAATATTTTTGTGCCGAGCAAAATGGTGTAAATTATATTATCACCCGCAATAAAATAGATTATGAAAATGCAGAGATCACTATATTGACCGCAAAAGAATTTCTCTCCATGCTGAAAACCCTCAGCAACAATTAATCGCGCCTTCTTCCCCAACGACACGCCGATCCCATAGCTGGCGTGCAGCCACTGCATCAGTCCCTCGACGAAATGCGCGGCAACATAGGTATTGAAAGCGGCATCGATGGCTTCTGCGCCAAAACCGGCTGTCCCTCCGAGCAGAACCATCATCCACCAAGCCGGGACCAGAGTGAAGCCCACGAATCCGGCTCCGGTTAAAGCAATGACTTGACAATTTCTTTCATGTTTCTCCGTTATCCTTTGTCCCAATTCGTGCGCCAAATTACGCATTTAGCCGAAAGTTTGAAGGACTCTTCAGTCCGGCAGAATGCAAAAGTGGTTATCTCCTCGTTGTTGCTGAAAAATATCTTGAATCGCACAATGCAATTACATATATTGTAATATAATGTAATACAGTTTAATATAATGGAGTATACCAATGAGCAGTTCGACCATTTCATTGCGGTTACCTGATCACCTGGCAGATGAATTAGAGAATATCGCTCGTGAGACTGAGCGTTCGAAATCCTTTCATATACAAAAGGCCATTGAATTCTATATTCAAGAACGTGCAGACTTGCAAATTGCGGTGGATCGTTTAAATGATCCTGCAGATGCAATTGTAGATAACCAGACGATGAGAAAAAAATTTGGCTTATAAGATCACCTACAAAAGTTCTGTTGAACGCGATTTTAAAAAGATAGACAAATCTCAACTCAAAATCATTTTTGAAAAGATCGATACAGAGTTGGCAGAAAAAGGCGAGCAATTTCCTGCGTTGACAGGAAAGTTTTCCGGACTGCGAAAATATCGAATCGGCGACTATCGTGTGATATATTCTATTCTTGACGATTCCATTCTTATTCTCCGCATTGCCCACCGGAAAGAGTTCTATAGATAACTTTTCTACAAAATACAGACCAATAATTTCATACGCATTAAATAATCGATCTCACCACTCCGCCAGCAGCGTCAGCAACCCCATGGCAGGCACCGTCACATCACTACCGACCACAGTTCCAGGAATTTCCTGCAGGTCACATCGATAAACCGTCCGCGGATTTTTTTCCGGCCAGCTCAATTTCACCGACTCATCCTGCTCAGACACCGACCGCAGACGGACGACTACACGTCCTGCCTGTTCAGTCGATTTCACGATGGTCACGGATATCGCCGTGGATCCATCGACAGCGATGAGGGGTTTAGCTACGGCATTCTTGTCCGCGGCCAGATGCAGCAGCGGCTGAGCCTGCTCCAAGGCAAACCGGTTCGCTAATCCGGCATCAAACGCCCCGTGCGGCAGGATGCGATAACGAAATTTGACCGGACCATCCTGCGTCAGGGGAAAATTGGTGAACCAGTGATTGTTCATCACCCAGGAATAGATGATCCCATTGGGTTCCAGCTTCTTCAGCCATGGTTTTCTCTCCCCCTGCCAGGTGCCGGTCTGATTGGCGGTCATGGCCCCGCATTCAACCAGCGGCGCATCCAGTGAACACCAGGTCACCCCGATTTCTTCATTGGAGATGTCCAGCCATCTCTGCATGGTCAGCCAGTTGCGATTGGCCATGCTCCACTGATCCTCTTCAACCCGCACGATTCCCCAGGGGATGTCCATGCGCACGGCGGCGTTGGCTATATCAAATCCAAAGCCAAAGTGGATTCCATCTTTTTCGACTAGCGGCAGTTTATCAACCACATTGAGGATTTCCACCCACGGCTGATTATGAATCAGTCTGACGTTGCGAATGACATTTCTGCATCCTTTGGCTTGGGAGACGATGGATAATTCAACGAGAAGCGGACCCTGTTCGGCAATCGAGACAGAAACCACGCTGTCAGCCACGGCGTCATCGCTGTCTCCCGGCATCCAGCGGAACGCATTCAGTCCGCCGTTCACATCGATATCTGCATAATCTCGACCGGATGAAAGAGCGACCAGTTCGGTGATGTTGCCTGTTTCTCGGCTGATCGTCACAGAAAATTGATGGTTGTTCAGCGTCGTTCCTTGGATGCTGCAGCCGTTAAAGGAAGACGGCTCTCCCTTGACCACGCGATAATGGCGCGATGCGAAAGCCGGGACATCCGACGCAAGGAATAAAAGTTCGCCGGTGGAGAGCCGCTGCGAGATCACCTCGTTTCCCTGGTCATCGACGACGCGATTCCCGGGCATGCTTTCCGCCTTTGAAAGGGTAATCAAGCCGTCATGGTTCCATGAATTCGTGTTAAAAACGACAATGCCGCCGTTCGAGGGGCCTTCGATCGGACCCAGTCCTCCTGCCGACCTGTCGGTGGCGGGCGCAATGGCTTTCTCGATCATCGCCTCGGTGCGGTCGCCCGCTTCCCTGAAATAGCTTTGCTTGACCTTCCAAATAGCATCTTGGAAAAACGGCTCTGTCGGATTCTCCGCACACCAGGTATGTTCTGTCCCCAGCGCGATGAAGCGCCAGGCTTCGTCGAAATCTTTCCGCGGGGCGGGTTTCCCGGGATGGAGCATGCTCCACAATATTTCAGCCTGTACCAGTTTTTCTTTGGCGTTGCGGTTTGCCGCGATCAATCCGGCCGCTGTTCCGAGTCCGTCGGTCCAGTATTCGGTAAAGTCGCCCTCAACGACCGGCAGCTTGTCTCCATATTTTGATTCAATCATCTGCATGATTTCACCGGCGCCGGCAATGACCAGATGAGGAAAGGCATGTTCTTCATTCCAGTTCTTGACGGCATCCGAGAGATCGGCATCCAACGGGGAATTATCCCACAGCGACCATGAGACCACGTAATAATCGTAAGGATAATCCTCCCGCTCTCTCTCGATCAACGCCTTGAGAAAGTTGACATCGGCTGTACCTGTTTGAATAAATGGCGGGATCTTTTCCGGATCCCGCTGGCCGAACCATGGCCGGCCGGTTGCTCTTCCCTTGGTCATGCTGCCGCTGTTGGCGTACACGCCAGGTTGGAAAAAGAGTACTTTAGACCGTTGATCCGGCCCCAGCCACCAGAAGGGTTTTTCGTCGAGTTCGTGGGAACAGCCTGCCCGGACATAATTCGGCCAGTTCATCACATAGCGGACTCCCATCTGCGCCATGACGGGTACGAGTCCCCAACTCATGCCGGGAATATCGACCTGCTGGAGGGAATTGATCGGCACCCCCGACAATCTCTGCAGCGCATGTCCGAATTTAAAGAGGTAAAACATTTCCTCATCGCTGCAGGCGCTGGTGTTGGTGTTCAGGTAACTGGCGTCAACGCACAGGTATCTGTTTTTAATGGCGTCGATTAATTCGTCTTTTTGTTTCGGATCGGCATCGTGCCAATAGCGCTCGAGCGGCCAGGTCACTTCCGGATTCCATCGATGAGGCGCTCCGGCGGGATAATCTTTGGTCGCTTTTCCCAGCCTGATTCCTTCTCTGATGTTGTTTTTGTGCAGTATTTCCACATTTTCCTGGGTATTGGTATACCCGATATCGACATGGGAATGAGAATAGATATAAACGGTCCATTGACGCATCGGGGGTACGACCACTTTCTTTTTCAATTTCCTGCCGTCCTGTTCGATCATGATTGTGGCCGTAGATGGTTTTTCAATCCCGACGCCGGCGGGCAGCAACACGCTGCAGGAGGAGTAACCAGAATCAGGAGGTTGGATGATGGTAATCTCTTTACGGCTGGCGATCGAAACCTCGATACTGGCCTTGCCGACAAGTCGGCCGTCTGCGAAATTCAGAATGATTTCGCGGCCCGGTTGGCCGTCATGCCGGTGTCGATAAACCGGCTGAACGGAGCACTCCATGTCCGTGGGAAACGACCGAGATTGATCGGACAAGATCTGAGTTAAAGTCGGAATAGGAAAAGCCAAAAACAGAAGAAAGAGCATAAATATATTCATCTCATTCACCTAAACAACGGTTTATGCTGCAGCTGAATCGCTGTCTGTAAAATACAACCCATTTATTTTGGTCGGTCATCATTATAGGAAAATATGACGAGGATGTCAAGGCTGTTCAGCAGGAAAAGTGTGATGCGCTTCGCGTGATCATGAGGGAGATCGATATTTTTTCATCATCCTGATGAATTTTGGATTTTCGGCAAGAGAATCCCAGCGCGGATTCATCTCAAGGTAGGGAACCGATATCCAGGAAGGGATGGAAAGGAGATAATCGAGACGCTCCAAAGCCGCATCGCTTTCGCCCACGAGCAGATAAATATACGCCAGATCCTCTTCATAGGGAATGCCGTAAAACGCATCCGCCGATATAGGCAAAAGTTCTACTGCTTTTTTCCCCTCTCGAATGGCTTCGTCCTTCTGCTTCAAATTGGCATAGGCGATGCCCAAAGAACTGTGATATCGGGGATCATCCGGCCATTGCCTGACTCGCTCCTCCAGAAGGGAGATGGCGGATTGATAGCCCTGAAGGGCTTTTTCCGCTTCCCCCATGCGCTCATACGCCAGGCCGGCCAGCAAGGTTTTGGGTATCGCCCAACATTTATTGCGAATCCATTCATCGGGAGATGAAAACAATTGCTCGACGGCCAGATCATATTTGCGCTCCGACATGTTCTGCCAATACCAAGTCCACGGCGCAAAGGCATGATCGGATGGTACTGCCTGGAGCAGAATCCGTTCCTCCGGGCAGACTCCTTTCCAAGCCCACAGTATATAAACCTTGTACAGATAAGGCCACGGATCATCCGGTGACAACTCGATGGCCAAATTGCCGGTCGTGAACGCCTCCTCATATCGACGCAAAAACCAATAACGCTCGGCGAGATCGACGGCAATAGAACCGTCACGAGGACTCATTTCCACTGCCCGACGACTATAGTCAGCCGCCTGCTCCCACTCCCCTTTAAGCTCGGCGATCTCGGCCTTGGCCTGCAAAAGATTGGCATTGTTGGGCATACCTTTTTCGGCAATTTTAAATTCTTCCCAAGCCTTTTGGGTATCGCGATAAGCATAGAGCTGATAATATCCCAGCGCCAGATGAACGTCGGGTGATTCCGGCGCCAGCGCGAGGGCCTGCGCC
>RPQV01000253.1 GCA_003818595.1 Calditrichota bacterium | reverse complement strand
TTGAACCGTCCTGATCTCACTGCGGCGGTTTTCCTGCCGGATCCGTTCAGCCCGCACCCCGGCAGCGTGATGTATAAAACCGGTGATCTGGTCAGATATCTGTATGATGGCACTATCGAGTATCTTGGCCGTGTTGATTTTCAGGTCAAAGTGCGCGGCTTTCGCATCGAGCTCGGTGAAATTGAGGCGATGTTGCTTCAGCAGAGAGACGTTCGCGAATGTGCTGTGATTGCGCGGCAGGTGACCACCACAGAAAATGAATTGATCGCTTTTGTGACTGG
This sequence comes from Calditrichota bacterium, assembly GCA_003818595.1. GTDB lineage: Bacteria > Zhuqueibacterota > Zhuqueibacteria > Residuimicrobiales > Krinioviventaceae > Fontimicrobium. Next base: position 5,429 of record RPQV01000253.1, on the reverse strand, counting down.
AAATGATCCGGCGGAAGGTGATTTGCGCAATTTCCTCAAAGAGCGGTTGCCGGCTTATATGATGCCTGCGCGTTTTTTGATCAGAGCATCGCTTCCCAAAACGGCCGGAGGTAAAATAGACAAACGGGCGCTTCCTCTCCCCGAAATCTTTGACAGTCATGCGTCAACCAAGACAGCACCGCGTACTCCAACAGAAGAAGTGCTGGTCGGACTTTATTCCGAACTTTTGCGTGTCAAGACTGTCGGCGTTGAGGAGGATTTTTTTCAAATGGGAGGCCATTCGTTGGTCGCCACCCAGTTGGTTTCGCGAGTTCGCGATGTTTTGGGCGTCGAACTGCCGTTGCGCGAGCTGTTCGTTCAAGCGACCGTTGAGCACTTGGCGTCCATCATTGACCATTCCCGATTCGAAAAAGGCCATGACCGTCCGCCTATTTTGCCTGCTCCCCTGCTTGAAAGTAAACCACTCTCTTTTGCCCAACAGCGCATGTGGTTTCTTGATCAATTGGAACCCGGAAACCCGCAATACAATATCCCCGATGCGGTGCGTATCCGCGGCAGCCTGGATATTAACATCCTGCACGATTGTCTTCAGTCTCTGGTGCAGCGGCACGAAATATTGCGGACTGCGTTCAAAACAATTGAGGGAAAACCTCGTCTGGAACTGCTTGCACATCTCGATATCGATTTGCCGATTATTGATCTTTCAGGATTACCGGCTGCCGATCAGGAAGTGATGCTTTTGCAGCATATTCAGGAGACAGCCACTCTTGCTTTTGATCTGAGTCATGCCCCTCTCTTTCGTCTCCGGCTCATCACCCTGGCCGAAGAGGAGCATGTTTTGGTATCGACCATGCATCATATCATTTCAGATGGTTGGTCGTTTGCTGTTCTCGTGAATGATGTGGCGGTTCTTTACAGCCGTCTGCAGCGCGGCGATTCGACAAAACTGCCGCCGCCGACGATTCAATACTCTGATTATGCCGTATGGCAGCATCAATGGCTGCAGGGCGAAGTGCTGGAAAAGCAGCTCGCTTATTGGAAGCAGCAGCTTGCCGATTTGAACGTGCTGTCCCTGCCGACAGATCGTCCGCGTCCCTCTTTCATGACCACCAGCGGCAATCATCTCTCATTTTCATTTACGCCGGAACTGACCAAGGCACTGAACCAACTGAGTCGAAAACATGGTGTTACCCTGTTTATGTCGCTGTTGGCTGCATTTCAGCTTTTTCTTCATCGCTATGCCCGGCAGGACTCCATCAGCGTCGGGACACCTGTGGCCAATCGAACGAACAAAGAACTTGAATCATTGATTGGTTTTTTCGTCAATACCCTGGTACTGCGCACGGATCTTTCCGGAAATCCGACGTTTAACGATCTGGTTCGCCGGGTTAAAGAAGTCACACTCAATGCCTACGCTCATCAGGATATTCCGTTTGAAAAAATTGTGGATGCCGTCCAACCTACTCGTGACACCGGCCATACGCCGCTGTTTCAAGTCATGTTTCTGCTGCAGAACATCCCCTATCAGCAGAGATCAATCGAAGGCTTGTCGTTCGAATCGATGGCGATTGAAACTCATACCTCCAATTTTGAACTGACTTTGATGATGGAGGAGCAGGAGGGACGTCTGCTCGGCGGTTTCGAATATAACACCGACCTGTTTAACGAGTCGACGATTCAGCGGATGATCACCCACTTTACCACCCTGGTCGAAAACATCGTCGCCCATCCCGGGTCGAGAATTGATGCGCTGTCAATGATGAACAGCGACGAAGCCTATCGCGTGATCTTTGAATGGAACCACTCAGAGCTTAAAGTCGAACCTGACGCGGTCGTTCATGCCCTTATTTCAAAACAGGCGGAACGGACACCCGAAGCCGTGGCTGTCAAGTTCAAGGATCAAACACTGACCTATGCTGAACTCGAACTTCGTTCCAATCAATTGGCACATCGGTTATTACAAGACGGCGTGTGTACTGATCAGGTGGTTGGTATTTGTCTTGAACGCTCCTTGGAAATGGTTGTCGCACTTTTGGGGGTTCTTAAAGCCGGAGCCGCTTATTTGCCGCTCGACAGCAAATATCCGTCTGAGCGTCTGCAATTTATGATACAAGATTGCGGGGTGCGCGTACTCTTGACGCAGGAAAGCATGGCGGCAACATTTGCTGACTGTGACTTGTCAACCCTTTATTTGGACACCCAATGGCAGCCGATCAGTCTCGAGCCTTCGGAACGGCCGTCAGTGATGGTCACACCGCAAAATCTGGCATATATCATCTATACTTCAGGTTCTACAGGGTCACCTAAAGGAGTGCAGATCACTCACGAGGGTGTCGTCAACCACAACCGTTTTATTATTTCAACATATGATTATTCATCACAAGATCGGGTGTTGCAGTTTTTTTCCCTGAACTTTGACGGTGCAGTGGAAGAGATTTTTCCGACGCTGATGAGCGGCGCTCAATTAGTATTGGCGCCGCACCAATCGGTACTTGCCGTGGATGAACTGCTTGATCTGGCGCAAAAGGAAGGATTGACCATTCTCGATCTGCCGACTGCGTATTGGCATGAACTGGCGTTTGAATTAGATCACTATGGGAAAAAATTACCCGCATCGGTGAGATTGGTGATCACCGGAGGCGAGGCGGCGTCCATAGAACGATATCAGCAATGGCGAAAAAATGCTGATCAGGTACAATGGCTGAACACGTATGGCCCGACTGAAGGGACTGTCATTGCGACCGTTTATGACCCGCAAGCTGATCCTCACTTTGACGAAAGCTTAATGACCATCGGCAAACCTTTGGACAATGTCCAGATTTATATCCTTGATTCGTTATTGAATCCATGCCCTGTTGGTGTTCCTGGGATGTTGTATATCGGGGGGATGGGCGTCGCCCGCGGCTATCTCCATCAACCGCGACTCACTGCAGAAAAATTCATTCCGGATCCATTCGGCAGAGAGGGAGGAAGACTCTATTGCACGGGTGATTTGGCGCTATGGCGCGACAGCGGCAACGTCTTTTTCATCGGCAGAACGGATGATCAGGTCAAAGTCCGCGGCTTCCGCATCGAATTGGGAGAAATCGAGGCGGCACTGAGTCGGTATGCCGGCATCCGCGAAGTCGTTGTGATCTCGCGTCGAACGAGCGGGCAGGGCGACAAACTGGCCGCGTATTATGTCTCGGAAAATCGTGAGCCTATTTCCGCCAATGATCTGCGGAAATTTCTTCGAGATCAACTTCCCGACTATATGACACCGCACGCGTTTGTGCCAATGGAAGGGCTGCCGCGCCTGATCAGTGGGAAAATCGACCGCAAGTCGCTGCCGAATCCGGAATTCGCGGAAAACGGCGAAATTCCGGTCGATGAATCGATGAACGAAATCGAAGACAAGCTGGCCGCCATTTTCAAAGAGATCCTCAGTCTCGATCAATTGGGTAAAAATGATAATTTCTTCGAACGCGGCGGCGATTCGATCATGAGCATTCAGGTGATCGCTAAAGCAGCTCAGGCAGGCATCCGACTGACGCCGAAGCAACTCTTCGAACAGCCGACCGTCGCCGGATTGGCATCGGTGGCTGGAGAAAGCCACGCTGTCGTCGCCGATCAGGGATTGATTTCTGGATCCGTCGAGCTGACCCCCATTCAACACTGGTTTTTTGAACAAAAATTCACCGATTCCCATCAGTGGAATCAGTCCCTGCTTCTCCAAGTGGATCATCTTTTGGATATTAAAGCCTTGGAAAAGGTTGTACCGGCGATTGCTGGTCATCACGATATTTTGAGAGCCCGTTTCGACCATCATGAAGGTCAGAGCGCCCAGAAAATCATTGAAAATGAAGAACATCGTCCCCTTCATATTTATGACTTGAGTGAACTTGATGAAACAGGACAGCGATCCGCCGTGGAGGATGCCTGTGCTCTCCTTCAAACCACCATGAATTATGAAAACGGTCCGATCTTCACGATGGCCTATTTCAATCTCGGCAGCAGCGGCAGACTCTTTATCGCTGTTCATCATTTAGCGATTGACGGAGTGTCTTGGCGCATATTGCTGGAAGATATTCAAACGGCCTATCGTCAGGCGGCTGAAGGAATGGAGATTCGACTGCCGAAAAAGTCGACGTCGTATCAATATTGGGCAGCAAAGCTCAGGGAATACGCACAGTCTGCTGTTATCAACAATGAATTCAGTTTTTGGACTCATTATGAGCGGCAATTGGCAGGTTCCATACCATTGGATTTCAATGATGGTGCGCATAAGAATCTTGAAAAAAACACTGATTATGTCTACGCCAATTTGCCCGCAGAGCAAACCAATGCTCTGTTATCCAAAATTCTTGCTGAAGAAAAAGTTGCCATCAATGATGTGCTGGTGACGGCACTGATCGATTCACTTGCGGCCTGGACGGGAAAGAGAAATTTCCTGATCGAAGTTGAAGGTCACGGGCGCGAGAATCTATTTGATGATGTGGATGTTTCGAGAACCATTGGTTGGTTCACCACGGTTTATCCTGTTTTTATAAAATTAGAGCGAGGTTTTTCTGCAAAACAGACAATTCATGGTATTAAGAACCAATTGAATCAACATCCGCAAAATGGAATCGGTTATGGTCTTTTGCGATATTTGAGCGGAAACAGGACAACAATGGAAAAATTGGCGGCGTTTCCACAAGCTCAAATTAGTTTTAATTACTTGGGTCAGTTCGATCAAATGGTCAATGAAAAAAGCGTTTTTCGACCGGCGCGTGAATCAAAAGGTGCTGAAAGAAGTCCTGAGGCACATCGTACGGTCTTGCTGGATGTGACGGCGATGGTTAACGACGGTAGACTGCAAATTGAGGTGGGATATTGTCGTTTTCTCCATGAACGAAGTACTATTGAGAGACTGGCGAATGGCTTTGTCAGCGCTTTGCAATCGATTATTTCCGTTCAGGATAATCCGAATGTTGGCAAGTCATCAGATTTCGACCTCATCAAGATGGATAAACGGCAGCTGAAACAAGTTCTCGGACAACTTGAATCTAAAGGGAAGCAGAATTGATGAATACAGAGAATATACAGGATATCTATCCTCTTTCACCCATGCAGCAGGGTATGCTGTTTCATACCATCTATTCGCCGGATTTGGGAACATATGTCGAGCAAACTGAAGTCGAGATCAGCGGGGCTTTGAATCAATCGGCTTTTATCAGAGCCTGGCAAGCGGTCGTTGATCGAAATCCCATATTGAGAACATGCTTTGTATGGGAAAATGTTGATGAGCCGTTGCAGGTTGTTTTCAAACAAGTGGAATTACCGGTGATGATGGAGGATTGGAGGGGAAAATCCAGCGACATTCAAAAACGCGAACTGCATCAATTTCTTCTTCGCGATCGAAAAAATGGATTTAATCTCACTTCACCCCCGCTGATGCGATTGGCCCT
>RPQV01000252.1 GCA_003818595.1 Calditrichota bacterium | reverse complement strand
TGTGTCCGGTTCGGGCAAGTCGACGTTGCTGAATGCCATTGCCGGTTCGTTTCCGCCCGATCAAGGACGCATTTTGATTGACGGTGTGGATGTGACGCAGAAAAAAGATTATCAGCGCGCGCATTACATTGCTCGGGTTTTTCAGAATCCCTTTTCGGGAACTGCGCCGCTCATGACCATCGCTGAGAATCTGCATATGGCTTTTATGCGCAATAAAAAAAGTTATCCCATGCTGGGGCTTAACGCCGACCGACTAGCGCAGTACAAAGAGCAGGTCCTGCAGCTCGAAATGCAGCTCGAAGGCAGGCTTGATACGTTGATTGGAACGCTCTCAGGCGGGCAGAGACAAGCGCTGACTCTGCTGATGGCGGTGATTGCGGCGCCCAAAGTTCTGTTATTGGATGAACACACGGCGGCTTTGGATCCCAAGTCTGCTGCCCAGGTTATCAAACTCACCAAGCAGTTCATTTCTGCCGACAAGCTAACTGCCGTCATGGTCACGCACAGCATGCAGCAGGCGCTGAATGTCGGCGACCGCACCATCATGATGCATCAAGGTCAAGTCATTGACGATATTTCACTGCAGGAGAAACGGCGTCTGACAGTCAACGACCTGTTGGATAAATTCGCCGAGCTGCGCAAAACCGAACAGCTCACTGACGATATGTTGGCGACGTTTCAGCGGGAATATGTCTGACGAAAAGGGGAATACCAATCCCAATCCAGCTCATTGCCCACCAAAACATATCGCACCTACGTTGCTTTCATTTGCAGCCGACAATGCCGGCCATCTGTTTCCCTGCGCTGTGTTTTTTGAGTTCTTAACGATTGCCGCCTCAAATCTTTGCCGGTAAAGCTGCCGGACAACTGCAAGCGGATTAACAACTTGACCAATTCGCAGGACAAAGCACCAGAAATCAATAGATGACTTTTCATTTTGGCTGAGCCGCTGCGCACGAGAAAGTATCCCTATTGCGTAATTTGCGTTAATGCAAATGACATCCTGATTATTTGAGAATCGTGAATTTCTCACGGATGAGCACCTGTCTCTCATCTTCAACGCGCAGCGAATATACACCGGTTGCCAAATCATCGGCGTTGAAAAGATAAAGATGACGCCCGGCGGTGACGACGCCTGAATGAATGACCCGCAACTTTTGTCCGATCGCGTTATATAACACGATATTCACCTGCGCTTGATCGGGCCATGAGAATTGTACAGTGACGCGCGAATTCCCCGGATTGGGATAAACCAACAATGCAAAATCTTCAGGCCTTTCTTTCGGTGATTCAATAGAGGTGTAGTTCCTCCAATCCGGCAATTCATCGCGGGTGATCATATCCGGATCATTATAGGCTTTTTGCAGCAACGACAAGGGGACATCACGGATGAAGGAACCCGTCCACAGCGAGAACCACGACCACCAGGTGGCAAAGGTGCGCACATTATCCGGATCCGGCATGGTGCCCGATTCTGTGAGGGCGATCACTTTCACGCCGTCCATATGGTTGAGAGCGTCTTCCCACTCACCGCTCATGGGAGAGGATTGGTCGGTGTAAATGTCGAGTCCAATGACATCGACGACATCGTCGCCGGGATACCAATCGAAGCTGTTGGGCGTGCACACCCAGATGAGATTGGTCAGTCCATGTACCCGGGTGAATCGATCGAACATCAGCCGCCAAAGTTCGATATAAGGCTGAGCGCCTTTGGCGCCCCACCAGAACCAGCCTCCGGCTGCTTCGTGCAGTGGCCGCCAAAGCACTGGTATATCAAACTGTTGAAACTTGAACAACTCGTCAGCGATGGCATCCATATCCCGCAGCAATAAACGATAGCGTTCCGAGTTTTTGTCCGCCAGGGCTTTTTTCAAATCAAAGGTTGTTGCTCGGGTATAAAAGCCGCTCCACCATTCGTTGCCGGGTTCATTTACAAGATCTGTGGGTGCATTCCAGTGCCAGGATAAGCTGACGATGCCGTTGCCGTCGAGCGCCCAATCGATCCACTTTTCGACGTTGCCGGTTGGATTGGCGCCGAATTCAATCCGCGAAGGTGAATAATCCATGAGGTCAAAACAGCCGACTGCCGGTGATTTACCGGTTTTTGACTCGATATACTTGATCTCGTTCAAGTCCTGTTGCCCGGCCAATATTTTACTTCCATATTGGTCGATGAGGAAAGAATAAAGTGATTGGGTCGAATTGTCCGCCTTCGGCGTCGCCAATTTATTTTCCGGTTTGACTGGCAGTCGAACCTGACCGCTGTTCAATTTGATATAATCCACCTCATACCAACCCCAACCCTTGCCGATGATGATGGTGTTTACACCGGTGCGGAGGAGAAATTTCCCCGCCTGATGTTCGGCAAAGGTGTTCTGTGGTCCGAAGAGCATTCCCGTCGATTTTTGGCCGTTGACGGTGAGATCATATCCTTTGTTGCCAAATTCAGAAGCGTAACCGATAGTTAAATTGTACAATCCTTCCTGCCCATTAAAAGTAAAGGCAATCTGATCGCCATCCGCGTCCAAACCGGTCACATAGCCGCTGCCGGAATAGCCCTGACGACTCTTGGCGATCTGGACGCCCCGCAAGTCAACATTCTCGGCTTCTAAATGATAAGAATTTGAAAATAACAAAGCAGGGAAAACGAACAGGAACATTGTGGTTCGCATTATGCGTTGTATCGCCATAATAATCTCTCATGTATATGGGTAAGCGCTCTTTGTCAGATGATTTTTCTGTGCAGGCTGCTTGGTTATCCGACCTAAGATACTGTTTTGCTGAAAATACCGCAATAGAAAGTTGTCGTTGACTTGATTTTGCAGCTTTATATGATAAGACAAGCATTTTTAATTTTTATTGATTATTTTGCAGCATGAAAATAATCTAAAACAATAAGACGAGATAACCGGGGCACATGGGCATCAGCAATTGGAGCATTCTGTTCTGCCCATCGCGGACGTGCAATGGTGATCAGGTTATTACACTCATATAAAAAGAAAACTTGGGTGAATCATGAGTTATTTCCATTTAGGGCAAGATCAACACTGTCGAAGCGATCTCGTAGGAGAACACAAATATGGCGATGCAGGTCAACTGGTTATTGCATTTCTATTTTTCGCGGTTTGGGTCCTCGACACCTATTTTCTCAATTACACGACTTTTTTAAATCAAATTATTCCCAACTCGATCAGATTGCCTCTTGCTATTTTATTTTTCTCAGTATCATTCTTACTGGCGTTCGTGGGAATGTCGATGGTATTCGGCAAAATAAGGAAAAAACCGACTGTTATCAGGGAAAGTGTTTTCCGAGTTGTTCGGCATCCAATCTACCTTGGTGAAATGCTCCTTTATCTTGGTTTCATTGTACTGAGTATGTCAATCAGTGCATTCTTTGTTTTGGGCATTGCCTTTATTTTTTTGAATCACATTGCCAAATATGAAGAAAAACAGTGCCTCGAATATTTCGGTGAGGAATATCAACGATACATGCGCCAAGTGCCGAGATGGATCCCACGATTTGGTCGGAAACGAAAAGAGACATGATCATCATTGTCTCTTTGAGTTCATTTTCGATCCACATGCCTTGAACGACATCATATTAAACGAGTTGGTGGAGTTAGAGCGCACGACGGTATTATTTGATTTCCGCAATCCATCCTCGCCTGCCGGCAGCAGAAAACGCCGCCAGTTTTACCGGCGTATGCACCTGCATGGGTTGGGTGGTGATGGGCGAATCCATCGTCGGTTGAGACCCGTCCAGCGTATAACGGATCGTCAACCCGGGATAAGCAATGTTGGCTTTTAACCAGCCGTTTTCAATCACAGCGCCGGGCATCGGAATGCGATAGTTAAAGCCGCCGAACAGGTGGTCCAGTCGTGGGAATTCGCGTTGGCCGATGCGGTTGGCGAATTCGTTCCAATCGTCATCGATTTTTTTAGTCCTTCGCCGTAGATCGGGATCACTTTCCCATGCCGGTGCTGACGCCCACGCTTTTTCAGCAAAAGCGAATAACTTGGGCAGAATATAATATTCCATCATCGCCTGGCCTTTGACGGTTTCAGTCCACAGCTGTGCCTGCAATCCCAGAATATTTTTACGGTGTGTCGGTTCGAGGGTCTGCAGCCTTTCAAAGGGCAGCTCTTTCGCGAGTAGATTGCCGAAATCATCGTACATGGCTGTTTTGAACACATCAAAAGGCGCCAACAAGAACGGATCCTTGGCATCCTGGAATCCTCCCCAATATAACCCGGGTTCCCGTGGATCGGCGTTGTAGGAGAGATCAAAATAAAGATTGGTGACATTGCACATGACGATCGAATACCCGGCATTGGCGATGCGATATCCCAAGTCAAGGTTGTCCCCCGTGTTGTTCCACACGTAGGGAATGACCTGGCGGCTGAGGAACTGTTTGTTGATGCTGAAAGCATCGAGAGAATCTCTGGTCAACACCACTTCTTCCCAGCCGCCCACTTGCAGATCATATTCAGCCAATGTCAGTAAAAGGCGATTGAAAAACCAGGCCTGCAGATTGCGCATTCCGCCGATTTCGGGATGATCTTCGATCAGCTTTTGGCATTCGGGTGATCTCGTCCAGGCATTGCGCGGGACTTCATCACCTCCGCTATGAAGAAACGAAAGTTCGAGTCCTACCTCGTGGTACATTTCGCGGATGTCCTGCACCACAGTTTTATAAAAGTGACAGGTCGAATTCAATGCGACACAAGCGATATTATCCTTGTACAACTGTGCCGATTCAAAGACCGATCGGTCCAACGGATCGATCAATCGGAATTCTTCTGCTGCCGTTATGTCACCCTGTTCCACATAATGTCGATACCGTGCCTCCATTGACTTGATTGCGGCGCGAGCATGGCTGGGGAAACAGATTTCAGGTACAATCTGAATGTGCCGATGATGGGCATGCAGCAAAATTTCTTTAAAATCCTCGCGGGAATAGTAACCGTTTCCATAACTTTCCGCGGCGTTTGGAAACGGTCCTGATCCGAAAGAGGGGGGAAGACAATCAGCGTCATTCAATGTATGGCCCCGACGAGCACCTATATTCGTTAACTCCGGCAATCCCTTGATTTCAATTCGCCATCCTTCGTCTTCGGTCAAGCGGAGATTGAGAATGTTGATTTTATAAAATGCCAGCAAATCGATCAGTTTTAACACCGCCTCCTTTTTCTGGAAATTACGGGAAACATCGAGGAGAAGGCCGCGGAAATGAAATCGAGGGGCATCGATGATATCAGCCGCCTGAATGGCGGGAAGTGAATTTGCTTCGGCTTCTGTCAGTGCCAGGAGACTGATTATGCCGTAAAAAACGCCTGCCGGATCGCTGCCGGTGATGAGTATGCCTTTATCCGGGGATATCTGTAAATGATATGCTTCGTTTGAGATTCCATTTACTTTGACATCTGAAATCCTGAGGATAATCGAGGGAGAAACGTCGCTGCTGCCCAAACGTTTATTCAAGTTCACACCAAACTGTGCGGCAAATGTCTTGGTTAAATAATTCGCTTCATTTTCCAGTTCCTTCGCATACAATATCGTCATCGCATTGGAAATCACCACCTGTCCTCTATTCGGAGTGTATTGCACGGGCGTGGGAATCAGATGACCAAGTTTATCATCAGGCAGTTTTCGAATCAACTCATTTTGGATGTATTCATGCTCAGGTGTAGGCAGCATTGTATTGAATCCGGGAAAGATTTTCT
>RPQV01000251.1 GCA_003818595.1 Calditrichota bacterium | reverse complement strand
CTCAACATGATTCTGGATCCGTTATTCATCTTCGGCATTGGCCCCTTTCCGCGCATGGAGGCTGCAGGCGCTGCGCTGGCGACCGTCATCGCTCATGTGTTTGTATTGGTGGCGGCAATTATCGCCATTCAAGGCAGGGCAGTGCATATTCGGTTCAGGCGTCAAGACGGTAGAATCGTAGATTTCCCGATGATGTGGCGCATATTTAAAATCGGCGCGCCATTGGCTATAAGCGGTTTGTTGTTCAGTCTCAGCTATATGATGTTGACAAAAATCATCAGCACGTTTGGCACTGGCGCGATTGCGGCACTGGGGCTCGGACATCGGATTGAAGGGATCAGCTACAATGTGGCTGTTGGATTTTCTCTGGCGGCGGCGACATTAGTCGGTCAGAATTTAGGTGCGGGAAAACCGGAACGGGCAGAAAAAGCGGTATGGTCGACGATACTTTATGTTTCCATTTTTTTATTCGTCGTCAGTCTGTTCTTTTACTTTTGTGGCGGACTGGTCATCGGTTTTTTCATTAAAGATCCCCAAGTAATTCAGGAGGGCGTCCATTATCTCAAAATTATTGCGGTTTTTGAGATTTTTCTGGGATTTGAAATTGTATTTGAGGGGGCGTTCAGCGGCGCCGGCAACACGATTCCCCCAATGTTGATCTCTGTGCCGTTGACCTGGGCGCGAATCCCCTTGGCGCTGTTGTTGGCGGGGCGATGGGGATGGGGCAGTAGCGGGATATGGTGGGCCATCAGCTTGACGACGGGACTAAAAGGTATTGCCATGGCGCTGTGGTTTCGTCGTGGCCGATGGAAACATAAAGGAGTGTAAAAGATGATTAATCAGCCAGGCCGCAAATGCACCTACGGCATAATAAAAAATATCAATCAGGGAAAAACTTGATCCCACCAGCACCCTGCCTAGAAATGATGAACGCATGAATTGGGTGAGTGATGTCGAAAAGAGTTGCGTGAATTCTACCAGTGAAGAGAAGAGAAACACCAGGATGGCCGCGGCTGATGGAGAAAAGCGGGGGAAAATCAACAACAGGCAAAAAAACCAAAACATGGGATAGAGAATATCGCCGGCATAATTATTCACCCATGCTTTACCGGCGAAATGATAAAATTTTGTGGCAAATCCCAACGGTGTGAGGATGGCGATAATGAGCATCAGAGTGAGACGATAATTGCGGAGTTTCATGCAATAGATGAGGGGATGAACTGATTTTCCGTTCCGATGAGAACGAGTTAAAAAATTTCAGATATCTGTTTGCGAAAAAAGTATTGAAATGATGCCGGCAAGTCAGGCGCTTTCAGAAGCGTAGCTCCACTCTTCCTGTAGATCAAAATAGATAAAGGCGACGGTAAAGGGAAGATCATGCAGCCGTGCACGCTGTTTGAAGCGAAAGCCCAATCGTCGATACCATTCAATCAACTCTGTCTGATCAGCGATGACGCCTGCCTCCACTCGTTTTGCTTTGCGCTGGGAAGCGATTTCAAGACAATGTTCGACCAGCATGCGGCCATATCCATGATCGCGAAATTCAGGTAATACAGCGAGTCGTTCCATGTAAAAAACATCTCGATTTGCTTTTTGCAACGCAACACAGCCTATGGGTTGATCATATTGAGTCATGATGTAGTATTCAACACCTTTGGCCATGGCATCCTGAATCCATTCCGCTCGACAATTTGAAGGATGGCTGGGGCAATTGAGTGGAGTTAAAGAGAAACGCACAGCGACTGTTTTAAATGCAGATCGGATCAGGTTCGCCAGCATCGAGCAATCGTTTATGGTGGCTCTACGAATCTGTTCGTCCATGATGCCTGCCCTTTCGGTTGGTTCTTCAACTGCCAGAGACGCTTTCGTTACCCGTCTATCAATGCTGAACATCTCAACAACCTCTCCACCTCGACAAGAACCCCCGATGTTGCTAATATAATCTTTTTGGTAATAAAGGCAATAGTTAATTTCAAATTTTATATAAAAATGACGCTTTATTTCAAAAAAATGATTAATATTCAGCCAATAAATCATTAAATCTTGACGAATGAAGCTGAGCGATCGATAGAACATGTTCAAAATCCTCAGCTTTATAATGTCGGAGGAGCGGCCATGAATATCTGCAGAGCTGTTTTTTTTCTGATTCTACTGTTGTCATTTCCCTCACTGACAGCGGAAAATTATGTAATATTGGGATGGAATGATTTGGGTATGCACTGTGCCAACAAGGATTTTCAAAATCTTTGTATTCTGCCGCCGTACAATACGCTCGTGGCTCAGGTTATCCGTCAAGGAGATCATTCGCGTTTTCCTCAATTGGTCACTTTAAATTTAAGCGTCACCTATGAAATTCCGGGAAATACTGCCTCTGCCGGCAAGACCAATTTTTGGAGTTATGAAGATAAACTGTTCGGTTTTCAGTTGCCGGACGATATCGGATTGACCGGTAAAGGGCTCGGTGGTGTCATGGAACCGAATGCCGATCATTTCGAGGTGGCAGGGATTCCTATTACTCCTTATAGCGATTCCGATCTGATCCACGAGTCTCCATATCAATTGGCATTGATGAAGGTATACGATGCTCAAAATAACTTGGTCGCAGCCACTCAGAATGTCATCCCTGTTTCCAACGAAATAAACTGTGTCAGCAGCGGCTGTCATCCTACTGAAATACATATATTGAATGAACATGAGGATGAAGGAGGGTTTAATCCGAACAATCGGCCGATATTATGTGCAAATTGCCATGCCTCTGCAGCTCTCGGTAAAACCGGCAAACCTGGTATACCGTCTCTCTCACTAGCGATTCATGATAAGCATAAAAATCGTACCAGTGATTGTTACCGCTGCCACCCGGGGAGCAGTACCAGATGCTTGCGCGATGTCATGTATGCAAAAGGAATGGGATGTCCTGATTGCCATGGTAGCGTTGCGAATGTTGCTGAAACGATCAAAAAGGGGAGAAGGCCTTGGCTGGATGAACCCAAGTGCGGCGCAGGCAATTGCCATGGCTCCAATTTTTCCGAGCAGCCCAACACCTTATTTCGATTGTCCAGAGGACATGGTAATCTCTTCTGTTCGGCTTGTCATGGTTCTCCACATGCTATTGTTCCCACCATCGAAGAAAATGACAATTTGCAAAATCTGACATTACAAGGTCAGACGGGAACCCTTAAAGATTGCCGAGTATGTCATGGTTACACTCCGGCCGGCAAGGGGCCACACAATATCTCCGTGCCGGTTGGCGTTATGTCATCGACATCCCATAAACATGCCATTTTTTCGAGCTATCCGAATCCATTCAATAGTTTGGTGCATATTCGTTTCAAATCAAACGGACTGGGTAATGTGCGAGTGCTTATTTATGGTATGGATGGACGATTAATTCGAAGGCTTATTGATAAATCCTTTGTTCCCGGAGATCATGAGATTGTCTGGGATGGAATTGCAGAAGAGGGAAGAAGTGTTCCCAGCGGAATTTATGTGATCCGCCTGGTGACGCCGGAATCATCCTTCGAACAGAAAGTCACCTTGTTGAAATAGTTCATCTGACCACTTGATATTTTGAGAACTATGCGGCGTCATTCAGACGGCGATTAATTCCATTTTTTGCCATGGCAGGAATAGCAGGAGACTCCAACGCTGCCGCCGCTTAAATCCTGTCCATGGCACGAAATACAATTCTGCGATGCATTGCTGAGCCCCGGTTTATGACGGACTCTGTCTTTGCTGATTGTATGGTCTGCAGGAGGATTGGTTGAATCAGGACCATTGACGCTGTCGGAATTCCGGGAACAAGATATCAAAAGCATAAAGAGCAACAATATCATTGAAGATAAGAGCATTTTCCAGTTCATCATCCACCTCTCTTGGGATTTTTCACCGATGCTTTAATTTTTCGTCGCGTGAACAACAATCCTGACCAAACAGAATCGACGGCGCATATTTTATAGTCCACCAGTTCCGCCGCCAAACCGGTTTCACGGACAATTTGCTGCGATAGATCCGTTGAGATGCCCGATGCGCGTTTGGGCCACATAATCCACAGGCGGTTGTGATCAATCAACTGGGCTGTTGTGGAGATTCCCTTTTCCAATTCGTTTTTGCTGCGAACGAACCAAAGAATGATGTCATCGCTTGCCATGCCGTGAGAATGGATTTGAATTCCTGTCGGCAGTTCACCCAACTGTTCGATAAATCCTTCAGGAGTATTGATGAATCCAATCAGGCAATTCGGACTAATCCCCAGTTTTTGCAGCAAAGTTTTACCAGCATACGCCTCAAAGATGGAATTCGGCTTGATCGGGTTCTGAGGCGGGTGATGTATAGCATCACGCAGTACCTGTTCGACAGTTTCCCAGGAGGTGTATATCGCATCAGGGAGTATTTCCCGAATGGCCTGTACTTTGGCGGCATCCCCTCCTATGAAAACGAGTGGCAGCAGACGGGTGGCACCGGTTTTGCGGATCAATATCCCCAGATCACGGCCTTGCGAAGGCAGGCGCGTCAAGTCTATCACCACCACCTTGGGTGGTGAAGCTGCAAGGCTGTGTACAAATGAAGGAGGAGCGGGATGGTCTGCATCGACACAATATCCCAAGTTAGTCAATTGTCGTGCGCGTTCCTCGGCCTCTTGACGATTCCAATGAACGAGGCGTAAGGTCAATCCGTGATCATTTCTTATCATGGTACGGCCTCTTAAAATCTGGTTTGAGGAAAGAAACAAGCTTTCTTTAAATTATTGAAAAACGTTATTGAATTCAAGCCTTTAATGAAATGTCTTTAGCGTAAAAGTACTTGCCTTTCGCTCCAAGAAAATGTATTTTTGAATATTTGAAAGGGAATTGTTTATAATGCTCATGAAAAAACTACAGCAAATTTCTCCGATTTTAACGTTTCTTCTGCTTATAGCCGTTGCAGCAGTGGATGCGGAATGGCAAATGCCATCGCCTGGTGGTGCAGTGAATGATTTCGCCAATGTCATTTCCACCTCTTATGAACAGCAAATTGAATCCCTTTGTCGAACCATTTGGGAGAAAACTCAGGTTGCTGTTGTGGTCGCCACATTCGAAACCGTCGGCGATGAAGAATATCGCGATGCTGCCAATCGTCTCTATGAGAAATGGGGTATTGGCAGCAAGCCGGAAAATAAAGGGATATTAATTTTTAATGTCGTCGATCAGCGAAAGGTGTGGATTGAAACCGGATATGGGGTTGAAGGTTTTTTGAACGATGCCCGTGTGGGAGATATATATCGAGAGCAAATGGTTCCTTACCTTCAACAGGGAGACTATGGTAGTGCCTTCTTGGCAGGGGTGCAGGAACTGGCCGCCTATATTGGCCAAGAATATCAAGTTGATTTAGGGCAACCGAGTCAACGATTCAGCAGCCAGTCGGATGACGAAGAGGGCAGCGGAATCGGTATTGTTGTCTTTATTTTGATCATGCTTTTCCTCATGAGCAGGGGTAATCGCCGCGGAAGAGGGGGTAAAGGTGGTTTTCCGTTCTGGGGACCGATGATATTTGGTCCACCTCGTGGCGGAGGCTGGGGTGGTGGATTTGGCGGCGGCGGTGGATTCGGCGGTGGGTTCGGCGGTTTCGGAGGCGGGATGAGCGGCGGCGGCGGCGCCGGCGGCAGTTATTAAGTGAATATTACTAGTGGAGTGGATGTTATGGTAAAAAAACCACGCTCACCTCAAGAGGTGTTTGAGTTCTTTAAACAGGAGATTGTGG
>RPQV01000250.1 GCA_003818595.1 Calditrichota bacterium | reverse complement strand
ACTTGTCCTTGTCTCAAGTCGCCGTCGATAATCATTATCATCAGCCAATTATGAACAACAGCACTTTGCTGGAGATTAAGGACGGTCGGCATCCGGTAGTGGAATTGCTGCTGCCTCCCGGGGAGAAATTTGTACCCAATGATCTGCAAATGGATACCAAAAGCGATCAACTGCTGGTCATCACTGGTCCGAATATGGCTGGAAAATCTACTTATCTTCGGCAGGTGGGACTAATTGTCATTATGGCACAAATGGGCAGCTTTATCCCCGCCCAATCCGCGAGCATTGGTCTCGTTGATCGAGTGTTCACCCGCGTCGGAGCTTCTGACAATCTGGCTGCCGGCGAGAGCACGTTTCTCACCGAAATGAATGAAACAGCTAATATTCTCAATAATGCCACGGCAGCGAGCCTGATCATTCTTGATGAAATTGGACGAGGGACGAGCACTTTTGATGGTTTGTCAATTGCGTGGGCAGTGGCGGAGTACATTCATAACACTCCCCGTTTAGCTGCAAAAACATTGTTTGCCACGCATTATCATGAATTGACGGAACTTGAACTCATCCTTCCGCGTGTAAAAAACTACAATGTGGCCGTCCGCGAGTGGGGCGATCATATCGTATTCTTAAGAAAGATTATTCCCGGAGGCTGCGATCATAGTTATGGTATTCAGGTCGCTAAATTGGCGGGTTTGCCTGATGCGGTTATCGACAGGGCGAAAGAAGTTTTGACCAACTTGGAAGCAGATGCCTTGACGGCTACTGCTGAACCTAAATTGGCAATGCATCGAAAACCCAAATCAACTCCGGTTAACCAAATGAATTTGTTTCATGAATTGGAACAAAAGCTGCAAGAGGAACTGAAAGATATTAATCCGAACGAATTGACGCCATTGGAAGCGTTGAACAAACTCGATCAATTAAAACAGCTTGCAGAACGTTCAAGCTGAAAGGTCACCCCGCAAATGTATAAGAAAGGATATAAAAGGTGAAACAATCCTTACTAATATTCGTGCTCATCGCCTTCATCCTGGCGGACAGCGTGCATCTTTTCGCGGTAACTGCTGCCAAATATGCAGGTGAATTCATGAGCACCGGCGTTGGCGCACGTGCTCTTGGTATGGGCGGCGCATATGTTGCCGGGAGTGGCGATGCAACATATGCTTATTGGAATCCTGCGGGATTGTCGACAATAAACTACCCGGAACTTGCGGCAATGCATTCGGAACGGTTCGCCGGCGTCGTAAACTATGACTATGTGTCGTTTGCGCTGCCATTCCGTAAAACAGAAGGACTCGCAATTTCCGCCATCCGTCTCGGCGTCGACGATATCCCCATTTCTGCCATTCCTCGTCCTGATCTTCGTCAAGACACTACTTTTATCGATGACACCGGCAATCTTCGCGTCAATCGACCCTATATAGACCATTATGTCAGTGACGCAGAATATGCCTTTTATCTCAGTTACGGCAGACAATATCGCCAGACTTTCGCTTTCGGCGCCAATGCTAAATTTGTGCACAAGGGCGTTGGTGACAATTCAGCCTGGGGAATTGGATTTGATCTTGGTGTATTGTGGAAGCCTTGGCGCCAGTTACGCGTCGGCGCGAATCTTCAGGATGGGACAACAACCTTGCTCGCGTGGGACACCGGAAGAACCGAACTCATCACCCCAACTTTGAAAACCGGTATTGCCTACCCGTTCCTGCTGAAATTTATGAACAGCCGCCTTCTCATCGCTGCAGATGCGGATGTCCGCTTTGAAGGTCGCGATTATGCAGCTCAATTCAATATAGGTCCAATCAGCAGCGACTTTCGGCTGGGAGCCGAGCTTAATTTCCGAAACTTTGCGGCCTTGAGAATTGGACGCGACGATTTGGGATTTTTTACCGCAGGTGCAGGCATTGTCTTGCCACGATTGAATCTTGATTATGCGTTTATGAACCATACTGATCTCAAGGAGACCCATCGAGTTTCCCTTCGAATCCGATTGGAAGAGGAACGTTTTAAGCGTAAATAGCGTTACCATTTTCACAGCAAGGCTTTAGTTCACTTTTGGGTCTAAAGCCTTTTTTTTATTAAAGAAAGGGGGAATTCTGCTAAAATTTCATTTGACTATGAACGAAATTTTCATTAAAATTTAAACTAATTGAAAATATAGTGTTATGGCGGATTATGAAAAGTATGGGTGATAATGGTCAATAGTATGACAGGTTACGGACGGGGTGGACACATTTGTGGAGAATTGGAAGTCGTTGCAGAAATCCGCAGTGTGAATAACCGTTTTCTGGATATCGCTTTCAAGTTTCCGAAAAAGCTGGCGAACTTTGAGCAACAGGCTCGAGACATCATCAGCGCCGTTATTGGACGTGGTCGAATAAACGTCTGGATCGGGATGAATGGTGCACAGGAAATTGAGCAGTCGTTGACAATCAATCATCCTCTGGTGGCAAATTATCTCCATGTCGCGAAAGACGTCGAATCAACCTATCATTTAAAAAATGACATCACCGTTAAAGACCTATTGGTATTGCCCGATGTTCTGATCGCCGAAGCGGGTGAAAGTGCTGATGAAGAGAGCTGGGAGGCGACTAAAATTGCACTAAAGAAGGCTTTGGAAGAAATGTCCGCGATGAGGCGAAGAGAAGGGGAGGAGCTGTGCAAAGATTTGATCCTGCGCATTAACGAGCTGGAACGATATCTTTTCAATATGCAGGATCTTTCTCGAAATGCACCGGAATTGGAATTAGGAAAGCTAAAAGAGAGGGTTAAACGTCTCATCGATCGCGAACAGGTGGATGAATATCGTCTCGAGATGGAAATGGCGTTGATTGCTGATCGAATAGATATCTCGGAAGAGATTACACGATTCTTCAGTCACATCACCCTTTTTCGTGAGCTGTTGCAGGATGAAAGCTCTCAAGGTCGCAAACTCAATTTCCTGTTGCAGGAGATGAATCGAGAGGCTAATACCATGGCATCAAAGGCGTATACGTCTGAAATTTCGCATTTGGTGGTGAAAATCAAAGAAGAGATAGAAAAAATCCGCGAACAAGTGCAGAATATTGAATAGATAAAAGATTTTAATTGAATAATAAACAAGGATTACTTGTTGTCGTTTCATCGCCTTCAGGTGGTGGAAAAACGACCGTGATCAAAAAAATATTAGAGACTGATCCGAACAACTTTATATATTCGGTCTCGATGACAACTCGTCCGAAGCGCGCAGGCGAAACTGAGGGCAAGGATTATTTTTTTGTCACTTTGGCGACATTTCAGGAGCATATTCGTTCAAACGACCTGATCGAATATGAAAAAGTTCACGATTGGTATTATGGTACGCCCAAAAATGCATTGTCGGCATGGATCAAACAAGGCAAGGTAGTGCTTCTCGATCTGGATGTCTATGGCGGCCTGCATTTAAAACAGGAATATGGCAATCGATGTTTACTCATATTTCTGAAACCGCCAAGTTTGGAGGAGCTGATCTCAAGGCTTCGTCGACGCTCTACAGAAAGTGACACGCAAATAAAGCGGAGATTGGAGCGTTTGCCGCAGGAAATGGCGCTTGCTGATAAATTTGATGCGATTATTCTGAATGAAAATTTGGATCAGACCGTCGCTCAAGTGATCGGTTTAATTGCTGAAAAAAGAAAATTGAAATAAATTGGAGAAACCATCATGAATGAAACCCTACCGATTGAAAAATTGCTCGAACATAGCGGCAGTATTTATGAGGCCGTTGTCATTATTGCGCGCCGTGCACGACAGATCAATGAGCGCCAGCGCCAGCTGATTGAAAAAGAAGTGGCGCTGAACAACGCGGGCAGCAACAATAATGACGATGAGGATGATTTTGTCGAACGAGATTATGTCGACAGCCAATATTTAAAGCTGCCGAAACCGACGACGATTGCTTTACAGGAAATGTTGGAAGGAAAGCTTTCTTTCGAATATATCGATGACTCTGAATAAACATGGCATACTCATTCGCTCATAAAAAAATCCTGCTCGGCATCACCGGAGGCATTGCTGCATATAAGAGCGCGGTTTTGGTTCGCGAATTAATAAAACAGGGAGCTGCAGTACGTGTTATGATGACCGAAGCGGCTTCCCGTTTTGTGACGCCCTTGACTTTTGAAACCTTGAGCGATTATCCGGTAGCTATGGATATGTTTGATAGTCATCGAACGTCATCGACCTGGCATATCGAATGGGCTCGTTGGCCGGATGTTATCATCATTTGTCCGGCAACAGCCAATACTATTGCGAAGGTTGCTCATGGCGTGGCAGACAATATGGTGACAACTATCCTCATGGCTGCCAAAACGCCGATTATTTTTTGTCCGGCGATGAATTGCGAAATGTATAAAAATAGATTTTATCAACATAATGAACAACTTTTACGCGAAAATGGCTATTTTGTGATTGCACCGGAAGAGGGCGAATTAGCATGCGGTGAAAAGGGTGTGGGGAGGCTGGCCGATCTCAATGACATTGTATCAGAAACCTATTGGGTGCTCAACCAGACCAATTCGCTTGCCGATAAAAAAGTTGTCGTAACTGCTGGGCCTACACGTGAAGCCATCGATCCAGTACGATTTATTTCCAACCGATCTTCTGGAAAAATGGGATATGCTTTGGCTGAAAACGCGGCTATTCGTGGTGCTCACGTGACTTTAATCAGTGGTCCGACTGCTTTGAAACCACCTCGGCATGTTCATTTTAAGTCTGTTGACTCTGCTCAGGAAATGGCGTCAGCAGTCGCTGAAAGCGCTGCAGAATCAGATATTTTGATTATGAGCGCAGCCGTGGCTGATTTTCGACCAAAAGAAAAGTCGTCCCAAAAGTTGAAAAAAGATGAATTTGGTTTTAATTTGCAGCTCGAACCGACAACAGATATTTTAAAATCGGCAGCCGGGCATAAAAAAAACCAGATCATCGTCGGTTTTGCCCTGGAAACGGAAAATGTTTTGGAGAACGGCAAAAAGAAACTCGCTCAGAAAAACTGCGATTTGATGGTCGTGAATAATCCTTTCGTCGCTGGTGCGGGTTTTGACGTCGACACAAATCAAGGGTATCTGGTATTTAGAAATCAAGAACCGATCCACCTACCGCTCATGAGCAAATGGGATATGGCAGGAGAAATATTGAATCATATTGAGCGTTTATCCATAGATCACAAATACTGATGGATGCTATAATTTATAAAATTTACCAGCTTTTCAGTCAAGAGATCGAACTCTATGGAAATGAACTGGCATTAGGCCCTGTGGCCGCCGCAGAGGATCAGCAGACGACATTGCAGTCGGTCAATTGGCAACAAGCATCTTCCCTTGAAGAATTGGCAGATCAAATACATACGTGTACACTCTGTCAGTTGTCGAAAAGCCGCAATAAATTTGTATTCGGCGTCGGGAATCCTCATGCCGATATGATGGTCATAGGTGAAGCGCCTGGTGCAGATGAAGACCGAATTGGAGAACCTTTTGTCGGGAAAGCCGGTGAACTGCTCGATAAAATGTTGGCAGCCATTTCTTTGAACAGAGAAACGGTCTACATCGCCAACATCCTCAAGTGCCGACCGCCACAAAATCGTGATCCATTGCCGAATGAGATGCAACTTTGCAAGCCCTATTTGCTTAAACAAATTGAGTTATCAAGTCCTAAAATCATTCTTTGTCTTGGACGTATAGCGGCACATGCATTATTGGAAACCACTGAGCCTCTTGCTGCTT
>RPQV01000249.1 GCA_003818595.1 Calditrichota bacterium | reverse complement strand
TTTTTCAAGAATCCGCAGGAATTTTTCTGCTGCAGCATATTGGCCGTTGATGATGTGGGTGAGCACCAGTCGTTTGATGATGCGGGGATTATACCTTAATTTTGACTGATATTCATAGGCCATCACTTGAGCCGCGTTGATGTGCGCCAGATCAAAATAAAGATCGCTTGCCGGGAGCGCAATTTGATTGGCCATCTCGCGGTCGATAAAAAGGCCGTTCACGCCCGCCGGATGATCGTAATTGAAGAGACTGTCAAGGAGGCAGCCGCGGAAATAGAGGGCACGATTGGTGTGAAATTCAACCAGCCGATCATAATGCTTTAATTTTTTCGTCTCCCTCAACACTTTGTTCCAGTTCCCTACAGATGCTGATTCATCGATCTGGACTTTTTTCTTCTGTTCCGGCTTGAGCGTTGCCGCCATTGCCATGAGCAGGAGGATCGCAGCGAGGATGCCATCGAAGATGGGGCGTCGTGATTTCGTGCCATGAACCAGGGAGATTTTAAACCATTTTTGACCGATGACAGCCCCGAACCGCTGCAATAACAGCAACAGGGGAAGCGAGCCGCATAATCCATAAAAGGCCATGTTTGGCTGAAATTGAATCAGTCCATAATAAAATTCATAGGGTACAAGATAGAAGAAAGCCTCGCGCAAGGGAATCTGATAAAGGAATCGGCTGGAAATGACGGCCGACAACAGATAGAGAATCCCGAACAGCGCTGGCAGTAAAACAGCAGAGATCGATTTTTGGGCGATGACGTTCCCGACAAGCGCGAGCAAAATGAAATAGAGATAAAACCAACCCCCGAGGAAAACATAGAGCAGCGGCGACAAGCCAAGATACAGCAGACGGATCCATTGTTTGCCGCGGAGAAAACCGTTTACAAGCAGCAGCACCAGGGTAAATTTAATCGCAATCACCAAGGGTGTATTATATTCCCCAAACAAAACCAAAAGGAGGGAGGTCGGGATGAGAGATGTGAGTAAGGGTAATTTATCCAATCTCTGCTTTTGAAGAATTGCGAAAATCGTGACGGTTGTCAGAGTCAGAGTCGCTGACAGGACAAGAGAGCCTGCGCCGTCACTTTCCATGAATTGAAAAATAAAGAGACTCAGAGCGTCGGTCAAGCCTCCGGGATAAAGCAGAAATCGCGAAAGAAAATGAGCATCAAAGTAAAAAGCCGGTTGGAAATTATGGGTGAGCAGACGAGGTTGATAAATCCAAGTGAAATAAATGATTAAAGTAATAAAAATCGATGTGAAAAGGATGATATTTCGTCTCAATAGGGTCATAAAAGTCAAGCGTTTCCTTGATAATGCTGAAAATGGATACTATGTCTTTTCATTTAACACGGTACACTTTTCCACGTTCCCATTCCCTCCCCGCAAATTGGCGGCTCCGAATAGTATATTCCTTCCATTAAAAACCGGACTTCATCAATTTAAACTTTTGATACAGTCCCGCAGAATCGGGGAGGGGGCTGGGGGGCTGACTGTTCTGGTTTTCCTATGCTCCCTCAAAACTCTTCCGGCAATTATAAACGATTTATACATAAAACGCAACCCATTTTTTCCTCAAAGCAATGATTTAAAAACCAAATTGCACAAGAGGAAAAATTTCAAATGCGCAATATTGGTGAATATCGGCATTCTGAACGGCGTTACAAGGTTCGGGCCAAGAACGCATAGACTTGGCACAAAGTCAAGATGTTGCAGCAATGGGGAGTTGCATCTGATTTTCGTACGCAAAATCATTGTTCAACTATACATTAATCAGACCATTACAGCCATCGTTCATGCATCAGTTTAATCAGTCGGATTGAACAGGACGCCTTCGCGCTGTATGGATGTCCTGCAGAATCGAGGATCCTATGATCAGCATAAAATTCAGTCAAAGAATCGGGCTTTGTTTGCTCATTCTCATTGCGGTGCCTGCAAATGTTTCCTGGGCAGGCGCCCCCGTTCACACACGACTATTATATGAGAACTCTTTGCAGGGGGAGAGCGATGATGCGTTTGCCGTTGCGGAGAATCACGGCGGTACGTTTACAGCGGGCGGCTGGCGGACTGAACGGGACAGCAAATTGACTGTCCAATTGAAGGATCGTCTCCCGGCCGTTGGATCGATCGAGTTTTCAGTCACGAATTTCAATCCGCTCATTCAGACCACCAACGGCAAACAGACTTTCTTTGCCTTATCGTCCAGACCGCACACAAAAATCAGCCTTTTTTACGAAGACACGCTCTCCGCCTTTATTTTCCTGCGTACGGGTATCGATTATATCGTCGGCGATAAATGTAATTTAGAGTTGGATCCGGCTTTTCACGGCGTCAGGAGTCGAACGGATTATCGCGATATCTTGGTGAACAGTAAATGGAAAAGCGATAAAATTTACCAGTTCAAGTTTGTCTGGGATCAGTACTTTGTCTGGATTTATCTCGACGGTCAGGAGGTTAAAAAGCTGGATTTCAAAGGGCCGGTTGAGCGCTTTCAGCACATCAGCATCGGCGGGGATGATATTTATCATTCCATCATTGGACCGGTCTATTCCAATTTAAAGATTTATACCGCCGAAACCTCCGCTCAGTTCGACGACAAATCATTCAGCAAGAATGTCAAGGGATTGGACGTGCAAAAAGGCGGACATGGGATCACTGTCGCTGATCTCAACAATGACGGCCTGGACGATATGGTGATTTCAAATTATGCCGATGATGTGAATCATCATGATTTGGTATATATCCAACAGCCGGATCATTCGTTTGTCGACGAAGCGGATGCCAGAGGATTGGATGCCGATATGAACAGTTTTTCGTCGGTATCGGCCGACGTCGATAATGACAGCGATCTGGATCTGTTCAAATGCCGTATTAATGCTGAAAACAGACTGTACATCAATAACGGCAGTGGATTTTTCTCAGATGAGGGCAGAGGACGAGGCATTCAATCTCTGAGCGGGAAAACCAGCGCTGCAGTGGCTTGGGATGCAGATAATGACGGTGATATTGATCTGCTGGCTGTCAATCAGAACTCCAAACACGAGATGTATATCAATGATGGAAACGGCTTTTTTTCACTGCAGGATCGAGGATTTCGCGCCGGAGCCTCGGTAAACAAGGACATGCCGACGGCCTGCGTGGTCGATTTTGACGGTGACGGCGACGCGGATGTCTATATCAATTGGCCAAACCAAAAAAATGAGCTCTATGTGAATGACGGCAAAGGCTATTTTACCGAGCAGGCCGACCTGTACAACATCGCATTCGCCATAAATTCGCAAGGCGCCTCCTTTGCTGATGTCGACAAAGACGGCGATTCCGACCTTTTTGTGTCCGATAAGGTCAAGGCCTATACAAGCGATTCGCTGAATCTCGCCATCTATCAAAATGACGGCAGCGGACGCTTTTCGGCTGTTAATTTGGCGAAAAAGCTGACCATGAATGGATATGCGGTGCAACTTTTCGATGCCGACAATGATGGCAACCTGGATATATATTGCCTGCAGAATAATCTGTATGATCGGTGGTGTGTCAAGCCGCGCGTATGGAACTATTTTCGGACCTCCATGGGGCGCTTGTATCTCGGGGACGACAGCGGCAATTTCACTCATGCCGGCGCCGGCGGCGCCGACATCATCGGCTACGACGCCCGCTCATTCGTGGCCAATGATTTCAATCAGGATGGTCAACTCGACATCTATTTTACCGCGGCCATGTTTGAAAACGTCTACCTGCAGAACAGCAGCGATCTGAGTAAAAACTGGCTGGAATTGACCGTGGTCGGTCCGCGGGGAGATTGGGGCGGTCTGGGCTCTAAAATATGGCTTTATCAATCAGGACATTTGGGCGATAGAGCTTACCTATTGGCCTATGACGAAGTTTTTCCCCAGAGCAGCTATCTTGCCTCGAACAACATCCGCCGCCATTTTGGTCTGGGAAATCTGACTGCCTGTGATATTCAGATCAAGAGAACGGACGGCACGGAGCAGACGCGCCTGAATGTTCCCGCCAACCAGCGTCTGGTGCTCTCACCGGATGTCTTGTCTCTGTACAAGGTTTCCGGAGACAATCAATCCGGAACTGTCAGTCAACTGCTGCCTGAACCATTTGTTGTTGAACTGCTCAATCAGCATGATCAGCCGATCGAAAAGGCCGCGGTTCACTTTCAGGTTGTTCAGGGCAGCGCCATTATCCAGGGCAATCCCACTATTTTGACGGATACTCATGGTCGAGCGCAAGTATTTGTCATGGCCGGAAGCGAGCCGGGCCCCCTCACAATTCAGGCCGCCGTCGAATCCGCACTTTATTCGCCGCAGCAATTCAACGCCGTAATCCACAGTGAGACACACGTTTATGCCATGCAGTCGGTTAGCGGTGACAATCAAAGCGGTACCGTCGGTAAAACACTGCCATCGCCGTTTGTCGTTCAAGTGACAGATGAGAACAATCATCCTTCCATTGGGCGGCTGGTGACATTTAGGCTCATGCACGGGGACGGTAATTTTTACGGTGAAACGACGTTCC
Source organism: Calditrichota bacterium (assembly GCA_003818595.1). Classification (GTDB taxonomy): domain Bacteria; phylum Zhuqueibacterota; class Zhuqueibacteria; order Residuimicrobiales; family Krinioviventaceae; genus Fontimicrobium. The sequence goes on along the minus strand of RPQV01000249.1, from coordinate 1,213 downwards.
CGGTCAGTACCGATAATGCCGGCGAGGCAGCAGCGTTGCTCTCTCTCGGTCGTATCGCCTATCAAATCGGCATGGTCAATGTCGTGGCTGAAGATGTCGCACAACAGATATCTTTCCATTTTCATACGCTTCCCGATCTCCCGGACACCCTGACGATTCTCGCCGGAAACAATCAACAGGGTGACCCGCAAACCTTGCTGCCGGAGAATCTCGTGGTGCAGCTGCACGATCAATACCGCAATGCCATCGCCGCATTTCCGATCCTGTTTTCAGTCGTTCAGGGTGATTGTGCGGTCAACGGCTCGTCGCAGGCGACTGTAGCGACGGATTCCAGCGGTGTGGTCTCGGTCAGCGTCAGGCTCGGAACGACCGCCGGAGAATCCATCGTCCGAGCTTCCGCCGGAAATGCTGTCGCGGAATTTCACCTGTTTACCCATAGTCGACAACCGGATATTGCTTTGTCAACGCTGACAGCCACTTCGCCGGTTGAGGCTGATGGTCAATCGGCCTCGACATTGACAGCCACGATTGTGGATCCATTGAATCAGCCGCTCGCCGGCATCGAGGTCATTTTCCAGGTTTTTGGAGAAGGGATCATCCTGGATCAGCCGAACAGGGTGAGTGATGCGCAAGGCCGAGTGATCGGATTCCTGACCTCTTCCGTAGCGGGTACCAAGCTTGTCGTCGCCCGCGTTATGCCGCAGAATGAACTGCTGACGCAGAGCGCAACTGTCAATTTTATCCAACCCACCATGGCTATTTACATCGTCGCCGGTGAGGGCCAGGAAGGCATTGTCGGACGCAAGGCGCTCCTTCCATTGACGACCAGAGCGATGAAAAACGGCGGACCGCTTGCCGGCGGACTGATAAGTTATCGGATCGAAGCCGGAGACGGTCGTTTCGAAGGTGGTGACAGTCTGACGCTGCAGGCGGACGCTCAAGGCATCTCTGCGGCGGAATTCTTTTTGGGACGGAAAGCAGGAATCAATACCGTGCGGGCTTATCCTCTGGCCGCGCCTGAAAAGTCAGTGATATTCACCCTGCATGGCCGAGCGGACGAGGCATCAAAATTGATGGTTACAGGCGGCGATCGGCAGTCGGGGTCCGTGTCTGCGGATTTACCGGCGCCCTTGACGGTGCAGGCGTTCGATGAATACGACAATCCCGCAGGTTCCGCTCCGATTCTTTTCTCGGCGATGGATGATGGAATGGT
>RPQV01000248.1 GCA_003818595.1 Calditrichota bacterium | reverse complement strand
GGTCATAAACGCATGCTGCGGATCATCGATTTCAAACGCGATAAAAAGGATATTCCGGCCCGAGTTGCCAGTGTCGAATACGATCCTAACCGCAGCGCTTATATCGCTCTTTTGTTTTATGTCGATGGAGAAAAGCGATATATTCTGGCGCCGATGGGACTCAAGGTGAACGACACCGTGATTTCCGGTGAAAACGCCGAAATCAGCGTCGGCAACACTATGCCGTTGAGTAAAATCCCCTTGGGAACAACGGTGCACAATGTCGAACTGAAAGCCGGTAAAGGCGGTCAGTTGGCCCGCAGCGCCGGATCGTTTGTGCAGTTGATGGCTAAAGAAGGCAATTACGCACAGCTCAAGATGCCTTCCGGTGAAGTGCGCATGGTGCGCGTGGAGTGCAGCGCAACTATCGGCCAGGTTGGTAATCTGGATCATGAAAATATCAGCATCGGCAAAGCGGGACGTTCCCGCTGGTTGGGTCGACGCCCCAAAGTTCGCGGCGTGGCAATGAACCCTGTCGACCATCCTATGGGTGGTGGTGAAGGTAAGAGTTCCGGCGGCAGACACCCCTGTACACCTTGGGGAAAGCCTACTAAAGGATATAAAACACGCAAAAGAAAACCGTCTGATGCGTTCATAGTCAAACGCAGGAATAAATAGGGTTATCGATAATGGCAAGGTCTATCAAAAAAGGTCCGTACATCGATGTTAAGCTTCTGAAAAAGGTTACTGCTTTGAATGAAGCGAACGAAAAGAAGGTTATTAAAACATGGGCTCGACGCTCGACGATATCACCTGATTTTATCGGGCATACTGTTGCTGTGCACAATGGAAACAAGTTCATTCCGGTTTTCATAAGCGAGAACATGGTCGGCCACAAACTGGGTGAATTTGCCCCCACGAGAACGTTTCGTGGCCATGTGAATAAAAAGGCTGAGAAAACAAAACGCTGAGAATAATTAACGGCTTTTGGAGATATATCCAATGGAAGCAAAAGCAAATGCGAAGTGGATTCGCATGTCTCCTTATAAATTGCGACGTGTCGCGAAGATGGTTCGTGGTAAAGGCGTCGATGAAGCATTGAATCTGCTGCACTTTAACAATACCGCAGCTTCATTGCCGATCGAAAAAGCGGTTCGTTCAGCGGTTGCCAACATGCTGAATAACGACGAAACGTCCAAAGTCTCCACCGAGCAATTGTACATCAAGGAGCTCAAGATTGACGGTGCTTTTATCATGAAACGGTTTCGGGCGGCATCAATGGGACGCGCGACGCGTATACGCAAACGGTCGAGTCATATCTCGATTGTTATTGCCGGAAAAGAGAATTAAGCATTTTAGGAGCAAAGGTTGGGACAGAAGACAAATCCTATCGGTTTTAGACTTGGAATCATTCGGACTTGGGATTCCAAATGGTTCGATGAAAAGAATTTTGCTAAAAAGTTAAATGAAGACTTGATGCTCCGCAAATATGTCCGCAATCGTCTGCAACGGGCGAGCATCTCACGAGTGGTCATTGAACGGACTCCCAAGCAGATTACCTTGACGATTCATACTGCACGTCCCGGCATCGTCATCGGCCGCAAAGGTGCTGAAGTTGACAAGTTGAAAGAAGAGCTTCAGCGGGTTACAGGTAAGGATATCCAGCTGAATATCGAGGAGATCAAGCGTCCCGAGCTCGATGCCTACCTGGTGGCGGAGAATATTGCCAGTCAGTTGGCTGGAAAAATATCTTTCCGACGCGCGATGAAGAAAGCCATCATGTCTGCGATGCGCATGGGCGCCGAAGGAATTCGTATCAGTTGTTCCGGTCGTCTTGGCGGTGCTGAAATGTCGCGAAATGAGCAATATAAACAAGGAAGAATCCCTCTTCATACCCTGCGTGCGGATATTGATTTTGCCAAGGCGATCTCCTTCACCACCTACGGCACGATTGGAGTGAAGGTCTGGATTTGCCGCGGCGAAGTCATCGGCGAAATGATGGAAGAATAGAGTTTAATTGGAGAGTTTATCCCATGTTAATGCCCAAGCGCATAAAATATCGTAAACAACAACGAGGCCGAATGAGCGGCGTGGCTGTTCGCGGTTCGCAGTTGGCTTTCGGTCAATTCGGTTTGAAAGCCCTGGAACCGCAATGGGTCTCAGCGCGACAGATTGAAGCCGCGCGTGTTGCCATGACACGTTATGTCCGTCGCAGCGGGAGAATTTGGATTCGAATTTTCCCCGACAAACCAGTGACTAAAAAGCCGGCGGAAACCCGTATGGGAAAAGGTAAGGGAGCTCCGGAGTTTTGGGTTGCCGTGATCAAGCCGGGTCGGATTTTGTTTGAGATGGACGGCATCCCCGAGGAAACTGCGCGCGAAGCGTTGCGTTTGGCTGCTCACAAATTACCCATGAAAACGAAATTTGTAACAGCTTCTGATTTCGGAGATTAAGATATGAAAATGGAAGAGATTCGTCAGCTGACGGATGAAGAATTGAAATTGAAACTGGAAGACGCGATTGAAGAAATGGGAAATCTGCGTTTCCTGCATTCGACGCACCAGCTCGACAATCCAATGCGCCTGCAAATGCTGCGTAAAGATATCGCGCGCTACCGCACGACGCTGCATGAGCGTGAATTGCGTCTGGTCAAATAGGAATTCCTATTGATTCATTGAATTGGAGATCAAAAGTGGAAAGAGGTCGTAGAAAAGTTATACTGGGTGTAGTTACCAGCGACAAGATGGAAAAAAGCCGGGTTATTGCTGTCGAGCGTCGCGTTATGCATCCACTCTATAAAAAGTATGTGAAACGCACCTCCAAGTTTATGGCTCACGATGAAAAAAATGAAAGCCATATCGGAGATACGGTTAAAATTATGGAGACGAGGCCGCTGAGTCGTCACAAACGTTGGCGTCTTGTCGAAATTGTGGAGCGAGCAAAATAGTTTTTGCTCAAGCTGAAGGGACGCGAAATGATTCAGGAATATACCAGACTCAATGTTGCTGATAACACCGGCGCCAAGAAGGTGATGTGCATCCGTATTCTCGGCGGCAGCAAGAGGAAATATGCCGGAGTAGGAGACATCATTATCGTCTCCGTTAAACAGGCTTTGCCGAATGCCTCCATCAAAAAGGGTGATAAGAGCAAAGCGGTGATTGTCCGTACCAAAAAAGAGCGTCGGCGCAAGGACGGTTCCTATATTCGATTTGATGAAAACGCAGCCGTGTTGATCAACGAAGCCGGTGAACCCAAGGGAACCCGTATATTCGGTCCCGTCGCGCGCGAGTTGCGTGAAAAGCAGTTTATGAAGATTATTTCTTTAGCTCCTGAAGTAATATAAAATTAATTATAAAGGTCAAATTGCGACATGCATGTCAAAAAGAATGATCAAGTGCTCGTGTTGTCGGGAAACTACAAAGGCAAAAAAGGCAAAGTGCTGAAAGTGTTTCCGGAAAAGAAACGTGTAATCGTCGAAGGTGTTAATTTTATCAAACGCCATAGCAGACCCACGCAGCAAAATCCCCAGGGCGGCATCATCGAGAAGGAAGCGGCGATTCATGCTTCCAATGTCATGATTATCTGTCCGAAATGCAATACACCCTCAAGAATGGGGAAGAAAGTGGTTGTGGATGAGACGCGCCATCGCAAAAATAAAGTGCGCGTCTGTAAAAACTGCGGCGAAATGCTTGCATAAATTAAAACTTACGCTTTTGGATCAGGAATATGGCAAAAGAAAAATACACACCAAGATTGCTCGACACCTATAAAAAGGATGTCGTGCCTTATTTGCAGAAAAAATTCGATTACAAGAATATGCATCAAGTGCCCAAGTTGGAAAAAATCGTCCTGAATATGGGAGTGGGCGAGGCGACGGAAAACGCAAAGAATATGGATGGCGCCCTTGACGATCTCACGCGAATTTCCGGTCAAAAGCCGGTTATCCGACGGGCGAAAAAATCCATTTCCAATTTTAAATTGCGTGCCGGTATGGCCATCGGCTGCTCCGTGACATTGCGGAAAGAAAGAATGTATGAATTTTTTGATCGGCTGATTTCGATCGCTATACCGCGAATTCGTGATTTCCGCGGTCTGCCGATCAAATTCGACGGTCGCGGAAACTATAATTTTTCGATCAAGGAACAGATCGTGTTTCCGGAGATTGACTATGATAAAATTGACAAGATACGTGGTTTTAATATTACCATAGTCACCACTGCCGGAACAGATGAGGAAGCCTATGAACTGTTGAGTACGTTTGGTCTTCCTTTTGTAAAAAAGAAATAATGCAAATTCAGCGAAAGAGGAGTCACCTTGGCTAGAAAGTGCTTGATTTATAAATCGAAACAGGAACCCAAATTTAGGGTCAGAAAGTACAACCGCTGCTCTCGCTGCGGGCGTTCGCGAGCCTACTATAGAAAGTTCGGTATCTGCCGCCTGTGCCTGAGAGAATTGGCTTTGGATGGCAAGATTCCCGGTCTCGTGAAATCGAGCTGGTAATTCACAATTGTTTAGACGTCAATTAGTTACTCTGATAAGGGTTGTTAGGGAGAAAATAAATGTCAAAGACTGATCCCATCGCAGATTACTTGACCAGAATCAGGAATGCGACAAGGGCTAAACATCGCAAAGTAGATATTCCTGCATCGAACCTGAAAAGGGAAATCACCCGTATTCTGCAGCAAGAACATTATATAAAAAATCATATCGTTATCGAAGACGATAAGCAGTCTTTCATTCGTATTTACCTCAAGTACGGCGACGATAATGAAAGCGTGATCTCCGGTCTGCAGCGAATCAGTACACCGGGTTATAGACGGTATGTCGGCAAGCAAACCATCCCCCGCGTCTACAATAACTTTGGAATTTCCATCATGACGACGTCCCAGGGTGTGATGACTGGACAGGAGGCAAAACGCCGCGGTGTTGGTGGTGAGATTTTGTGTTACGTCTGGTAATAACGAATATTAGATGATTAGGAGTTTATCGTGTCACGAATTGGAAAACTTCCCATACCCATTCCTGCCGGAGTCGCATTAAATATTGAGAAAAATACGGTGACGGCAAAAGGGCCCAAAGGTGTTTTGTCGGTTCAAGTGCATCCGGAATTGACATTGAATTTGGCAGATAATAATCTTCAGGTTCAACGTCCTAACGATGCGCAGAATTTCAGAGCGATGCATGGGTTGTATCGGACTTTGATCAGTAACATCATCGAAGGTGTATCCAAGGGTTTTCAGCGCCGCCTGGAGATTACCGGTGTCGGCTATCGAGCTGAACTCAAAGGAAAGAATCTGCTGCTGACGTTGGGATATTCCCATGAAATTCTGGTCAAACCCCCTGAGGGTGTTGAGATCACCACAGAAGGCAACAACGCCATCATGATACGTGGAATTGACAAAGCGTTGGTCGGACAGATTGCCGCAAAGATTCGTTCATTGCGTCCCCCTGAACCTTATAAAGGCAAGGGAATTCGCTATGCCGGCGAAGTTATCCGACGCAAAGCGGGCAAATCAGCAGGAAAATAACTCATCAATTTTATGCAATCATAAAGGTATTGAGACACTAAAATGGCAGATAAAAGTAAACTCAAGCAGATCGCCCGTGAACGTCGGCGGAAAAGTCTGCATAAAAAAATTCACGGCACATCCGAAAGACCTCGCCTGGTGGTCTTTAGAAGCAATCGCCAGATTTATGGTCAAATTGTCGATGATACCAAACAGATCACCTTGGCCGCTGCCTCCACCGCAAATAAGGAAATTGAAGCG
>RPQV01000247.1 GCA_003818595.1 Calditrichota bacterium | reverse complement strand
TAGGTAATACCGATGTTCATCAATCTTCTCCGCTAATAATCCGCTTGAGCATCTTGGCAGTAATCAGTGTCAGGGTATTGATACAGTTTTCCTTCATAATTTTTGAGGATCACATTCTGCCCATCACGGCCGATTAAATACTCAGGCAACAACGGAATTTTCCCGCCGCCACCAGGGGCATCGATGACATAATGCGGCACAGCGTAACCGCTGGTGTGTCCCCGCAAACCACGGATAATCTCCAGACCCTTCTCAACCGATGTGCGAAAATGAGAAGTTCCCTGAACAGGGTCACATTGATAGAGATAATATGGGCGAACGCGGATTTTCAACAATCCCTGGTTTAATTTTTTCATGGTCTCAACTTGATCATTTATCCCCTTCAACAACACTGTTTGGCTGCCAAGAGGGATGCCTGCATCGGCCAAGCGCGCACAGGCAAGCTCGGTTTCAGGCGTCAATTCATCAGGATGGGTAAAATGAATGCTCATCCACAAGGGATGGTAACGGCGCAACATGGCGGTCAACGCCGGAGTAATACGCTGCGGCAGCACAGCCGGCGTTTTAGTGCCGATTCTCAGCATTTCGACATGCGGAATTCGACGCAAGCGGGAGAGCAGCCACTCTAGACGATTATCGGACAAAGTCAATGGATCACCGCCTGACAGCAGCACGTCCCGGATGGTATCATGTTCTTCAATATAACGAATAGCGTTTTCCCAGTGATCTAGGTTAAACCTGTATTTGTCATCACCGTGACCGACCATTCGCGAGCGGGTGCAATAACGACAATAAACTGAACAAAAACCTGTTGCTAAAAATAGAACCCGATCCGGATAACGGTGAACCAGATTGGGGACAGGTGAATGATGATCTTCGCCAAGAGGGTCAATTTTTTCCTCAGGGGTGATCAGGTACTCCCCGGTGGTTGTCACCACCGAACGTCGAAGAGGCTGCATGGGATCTTTGGGATCCAGCAATGCGGCATAATAGGGAGTGATACTGATCGGCAGAGGTCCTTTGTGCTGCGCGATCGCCTGACGCTCGTCGTTTGATAGATGGAGGACTCGCTCAAGTTCGGTTAGATTGACAATTCGATTTCTCAATTGCCAACGCCAATCGTTCCATTGGTCATCCGCAGTATTGGGGAAAAAACGTGCTCGAAATTCAGAAATCCTCTTGTCTGCAACAGGACTCTTTTTGGCACTTGGGGATGATTGTTCTTTGGATTTTTCAATTTTAGGGGAAAGTATTTCCTTATGCTTCCGCCGCGTGAAAGGCTGTTTGGGCAAAAGCATTTCAGAAGGGGGCATGGAAACAACTGAAACAGTATTGACACTAATTAAAGGTGTTTGACCCGTACTTGGAGGTTGTTCGTTTTCGTCGAGAGGAATGTTGTTCTCCATAATGCATACCGCATCCTTTTTTTAATAATGAATAATGAATTAAAAGAATCAAGATATGTCCAATCTTGATTTTTTAAAATGATATAACACTTGATTACCCAACAAAATTCATTTTTTTTAATTTATTTTTATTCTCCTTTCATCATATCTGTACATCCATATTAATGGCCTATTTTTAAGGGGTTAATATAATAAAAATATGAAAATCTGCAACATATTTTTTAGCCTGTTCAGTGCAGCGTTGATCGCCCTCACTCAGGTCAAACCGCATTTATTGATCAACAAACGATTCCCGCTCTCGCTTTGTGAGTTGACCAAGTATGAAAGAATTAAATCCCTATTCATTTGCGGGAAAAGCAAAAATTGTCTTGAATATTCTCCATTCTTTCTTATTTTATAGCAGTCATTGCCTGGAATAATCAAACCGCCTAACCCAAACAGTGAGGTTTAATGATATGAAAACAGCTATTATTGGCGCTGGATTCATGGGGCCGGTGCATACGGAAGCTCTGCGGCGACTGGGTGTATATGTTTCCGGCATTCTCGGAGTGGATGACAAGGAATCCAAACGTGCAGCGTCTGTATTGCATTTACCTAAAGCCTATCAATCTTATGAGCAGGTTCTGCAGGATGATGTGGATGTCATTCATATAACCACTCCCAACAAACTTCACTATGAAATGGCCAAGGCTGCACTTCTTGCAGGTAAGCACGTCATGTGCGAAAAGCCGCTGGCAATGAATTCACAGGAATCCTTCGAATTGGTACAGCTCGCCCAAAAAACCGGTCTCATCGCCGGCGTTAATTATAATATTCGTTTTTATCCACTCAATTTGGAGGTAAAATCGCAGATAAAGCGCGGCCAAGTCGGGGATATTTATTCCATCGTTGGAAGTTACGTTCAGGATTGGCTGCTCTGGCCGACGGATTACAATTGGCGCGTGCTCGCTGCCGAAGGAGGAGCTTTGCGCGCAGTGGCTGATATCGGTACCCATTGGCTGGATTTGGTGCAGACATTAACCGGGCTATCAGTCGTTCGAGTATGTGCAGATCTGAAAACAGTGCATCCGATCCGTCGACGGCCCAAAGGCGAGGTAGAGACTTTCTCGGGAAAAGTGCAGGACATCAGCGCAGACGAGCCTATCCATATAACAACTGAAGACTGTGGAAGCATCATGTTGAAATTTAATAACGACGCTATCGGCAATTTATGGGTTTCGCAAACGACCGCCGGTCGGAAAAATTGCCTGCGCTATGAAATCGCCGGCGCTAAACAATCTCTCTCATGGAACAGCGAACAGCCCAATGACCTGTGGATAGGATTTCGCGAAAAAGCGAACGAAATCAAAATGCGTGATCCCAGGCTTTTATCCGATGAAGCGCGCGCTTTCGTCAGTTTCCCGGGAGGGCACAATGAAGGCTTTCCCGATACTTTTAAGCAATGTTTTAACGCTTTCTATAGTTATATTAATGCCGACAGCAAAAGCACGACGCCGGTATTCCCCACATTTGGCGATGGCCATGAAGAAATTATACTATGCGAAGCCATTCTCAAGAGCCATTTGGAACAAAAATGGATACAAATATCACCGTCAGGGAACCGATCAAATCCTTATAAATAGTCATGATCAAAAAACAGAGAGGTAAGCTTATGAAGCTCGGTTTTGTCACTGCAATTTTACCCGACATGGACCTGGAACAGGTAGTACAATATGCGGCAGAAACTGGTTATGAATGCATCGAGGTCATGTGTTGGCCCAAAGGGAAAGCAGAACGGCGTTATGCCGGTGTCACCCACATCGATGTAGCCGCTCTCAATAAAGATGAAGCCGCTAAAATCGATGAACTGCTCAATATGTATGGAATCAGTATCAGCGGCCTTGGATATTACCCCAATCCACTCACTCCGAACGAAGCAGAAGCTCAGGTTTATGTTGAACACATAAAAAAACTGATCACTGCCGCTCCCTTATTAGGACTGCGTAATATCAACACCTTCATCGGTCGCGATTGGAGTAAAACAATTGATGCCAACTGGCCTCGTTTCAAGCAGGTATGGCCCAGCCTGGTTAAATTTGCAGAGGATCATGGTGTGAAGATCGGCATCGAGAATTGTCCGATGTTCTTCACCAATGATGAATGGCCAGGCGGGAAAAATTTGGCACACACACCAAAAGTATGGCGCCGCATGTTCGAGGAAATTCCCAGTGACAGCTTTGGACTAAACTTTGATCCGTCTCACTTGATTTGGCAGGGAATTGATGTTTATCAGGCTGTCCAGGAATTTGGACATAAATTTGTACATGTTCATGCCAAAGATGCACGGCTGGACGTGGATAGACTTTACAATGTCGGATTTCTCGCCAATCCGAACGAGTACCATACACCCAAATTACCGGGGCTCGGCGATGTAAATTGGGGCGAATTTTTCTCAGCCTTGACTGATGTCGGCTATCAGGGGCCAGTCTGTGTTGAAGTTGAAGATCGTGCTTATGAGGGAGAAATTGAACGCCGCAAAGCCGCTTTAAATCAAAGTTATGCCTTCTTAAGACAATACATTGCATGAACGATTCGCCCTGCATCCTTCATGATGCAGGGCGAACGCATATTTCTCCCGACTGGATGAAATGGCGACAGTACGCGTCCATTTCAATCAGAATTTCCTTCATGATTTAATAGACGACGGCAGCAGCATAACCGACGAGACTGATCCCATATTGGATGTACATATAACCATGCTCGCCCCAGCTTGGTCCCCAACTATTCTTTAATATCCAACTGTTTTTTTCGTCATCCCATCCGACGAGCATAATTCCGTGGTTTGGCTCTTTAGCAGCGGCGGAACAATTCAACCATCCGCTGCTTTTGCTCTCATCTTTGTCAAAAACGCCCCCCGTATATGCTTGGAATGCCGTTCCTACATAGACCGCAGCGCTAATCGGACCGTACTGAAAAATAGCCTCTTTGATTAGCTGAACTTCAGGGATTTCATCCTCTCCATTGATATAACTCCATCCACTCAACAAAAACGGATGAGTATAAGGTCCTCCGCAGCGGACATCGGAAGCGACATAGGGAAAATCTTTTTCCATTACCGCACCCGGCGCCACAAGCATATCAAATGCCCAAAATCCACCGTTGCAGCCCCATCCCTCCTCATTGCAGGAAACCAAGTGCTGTTCCGACAAGTCCACGGTGGTATCCGCCTTTAATTTCAAGAGTGATTCAAAAGCGCCAATCGTTGCAAACGCCCAGCAGCTGCCGCAACTGCCTTGGTTGCGAATTGCGGTCACTCCATTGTGCTCCCGCCAATCCCAAATCGGAGGCAAGGTGAAGCCTTCGTTGCGAAGCGTCTGGGGCTTTAATTCCCCCAGATTTTTAATTTTTGCCGTCGCCTGCCAATGATCAGGAACTCTGAAACCGCAAAGTTCTGTCAGGCTTAAATTCATTGCTTCAGAATAGCCGACTTGAAAAGAGTACTGTTTCTTTTGGATTTCATTTCGCAGTTTCGACAACTGATTTTTGACAGCCTGAGAGGCTTTAGATTCATCCAGTTGTTGAGAGTAGAGTGCACCGGAAATGAGTATCATTAAAACAAGAACGCCTGCACCGATTTTCATATCAAACCTCCTGATTTTTTGCAGAATAGATCAGCTTAATCATCTTACCAAGATGATTAAATGAAATGAATCAATTGGAGCAATGTTTTTTTCCCATTGACGATGATAAATGAATCTCAACTCTTCTCTTCCACACTGCGCCGCCTTGACAACATAGCACTGCTTGCCGGGCGCACCCAACTTGTCTGAACTCCGGCTGTATTTACTTTCCGCTATTCGAATACAGCAGGTTTTATTGATTTCCTCAATCGTCCAAATAAAGCCGGTAGAGGGATTCGAATCCAATTCAATCTTAATAACTTGCCCAAGCTTCAAATCAAATTGTTGGCCATCATTCTCTTTTTTCAAGGATAACACGTTGTTGTCATACCTGCAGGCGAATAGTAATATAATTCCCGCAATAAAAGTGTTTTTCTTCGTCAACCTATTCACTTTTTCTGTAACCACTTTCTTGAGTCATAAATTCTCTAAAATTAACAATATTTATTAAAACGGTAAAAACAGCTGTCAATTCAAGACCGCAAGTGCATAGCTTAAAATGAAAATGATCTCTCGCAAATGCATAATGCTTTTGTTTTTCTTGCATTTTTGAAAATGATATGATATACTATACATATTAAAACCGATCAGATAGATCAAGAATGAAGGAAAATTGAATGGAAAGAAGAGAGTTCATCAAGCAATCTGCGATTCTCGGCGCTGCGGCTTTGAGCGGCGTGGGTTTA
>RPQV01000246.1 GCA_003818595.1 Calditrichota bacterium | reverse complement strand
TGACCATTCAAAAACAATTCGAAATTCAAAAGTGAGAGTGAAATGAAGATTTTACTGATCAATCCGCCCTTCATCGGGCGTTTCAGCAGGGCGCAGCGCAGCCCGGGCGTCATCAAATCCGGAACCATGTATTATCCGTATTGGCTCGCTTTTGCCGCTGCCGTCGCTGAAAAACGAGGTCATTCCATTCATTTAATCGATTGTCCGGCATCGGGTAAAAGCAAGGCCGATTTACTTGAATGTGCCGCTGAATTTCAACCCGAGTTGATGGTGATTGAATCCGTAACTGCCAGCTGGTCATCTGACTGCAGGATTGCCGGCGAACTCAAAAGATTGCTGCCGGAGTCCAAGGTGGTCATGACCGGAACCCAAGTGACAGCCATGTGGCAGGAGACTTTGCAGCTTGAACCCACGATCGATTTCGCGGCAATCGGCGAATATGACCTGATTATCGCTGATATCGCCGATGCGCTCGAAAACAACACTCCATTGGATCAAGTACGGGGAATTGCCTATAAACAGTTCAATACATATCGGAAAACGGAAGAGCGTCCATTAATCGAAAATCTGGATGAGTTGCCGTGGATTTCACCCATCTATAAACGATTTTTAAATCCATGCGATTATTATTTTAATCTCTCTTATCATCCCATGGTGATGCTCATCGGCGGACGCGGCTGCAATGCGGTCTGCTTTTATTGTGTGTATCCCCAGGTGATCCATGGTCATCGTTATCGCCATCGAACACCACAGGATATTGTCGCCGAGATGCTGTGGGTGCAGGAAAATATGCCGGAGGTCAAAGAAATCACGTTTGAGGATGATAATTTTGCTGCGGATCGCCATTTTGCGCGTCAATTTGCCGTGCTGGTCAAGGAACAAAACGTGAGACTTCCCTTTTTTGCCAATCTACGCACAACCGTTGATTTCGATACCCTCAAAGCATTGAAGGAGGCAGGACTGCGCAACACTGCTGTGGGATTCGAGTCCGGGGATGATCGCATTCTTCGTATCATGCGCAAGGGACAAAACACCGCCATTCAAAAACGCTTTGTGGATGATGCGCATAAATTGGGACTGCTGGTCCATGGCTGTTTTATGGTGGGATTCCCTGGAGAAACTCGCGATACCATGAAAAGGACGTTAAAGCTGGCCAAGACAATCAAACCGGACAGCGCTCAATTTTATCCTGTCATGCCCTATCCCGGCACCGGAGCATACGCATATTACCAGAGAGAAGGCTATTTGGTGGACGAGTCATTTGATAAATGGGTGACTGACGATGGCGGGCATCGCTGCGTGCTCAATCTGCCCGGTTTGTCGCCGCAACAGATTGAACAATTTTGCGAAAAGGCATTCCGCCGATACCATTTCAGCTTTCGCTACCTGTTTTATAAGATCAGGCAGGCGTTTTTCTCTCCCCGCGAAGGGCGTCGTTCAATCGCTGCCGGAATCCAGTTTATCAAATACTTGATATCGAACCGTCGCCGGCAACAATCTGCCTTTGCTGTCAAGCCCAAAGACATCCCCGCCCATTGGCTTGAATACATACGTGTTCCCATGGGTAGGATGGAACAATTGCAGAAAGGAATCGAATCGTCATCAGAATGAGTGAATGATGCCAACGTAAGAGAGCGCAACTGTTGATAAAAATATGTGGCATATGTCTTTGCTGAGAATTATATTTCGATAGCCCGGACTGGGTTATAAAATATCAATTGATCGTTTGCTGTATTGGAGGTTACAATGAAAATGAAACTTTATGCGCCGGTGATCCTGATTTGTTTTTTCCCTCTTTTGGCATCAGCCAAACAGAATGTTTATTTTGGCGGCTGTGTCGGTCAAAGTTATGTGCAGACTGAAATTAGCGATCTTGAGGAAGGCGATCTCGAACTCGATGAGAACGGCTTTGCCTTTAAATTACTGGCCGGCGTCCGCATGGGTTCCATTTTGGCGCTCGAAGGCGGTTATCGATCTTTCGGCACGGTGAAAAGCAAAATGGCTGATATAAACGTGGAATCGAACATGACCGGTTATGATCTTCATGCAATCGGCAATATCGACATGAAATTGCTGATTCTGTTTGCCAAAGCCGGTGTTTTACTTTGGGATCAGGAGGTGACCGGTCTGAGCGAGGAAATAACCGATGAAGGGTCTGATTTCTGTTGGGGATTCGGTGCCGCATTCAGATTAGGATCGCTCAGCGTGCGGGCGGAGTGGGAGCGTTTTGAGGTCGATTCTTATGATCGATTGTCAACTCTCTCAGTCGGCTTGGTTTTCGGTTTTTAAGTGAAAGTGCTGGTGGTCGCATCCCAAAGCCTATATGAGGCTGTGATCAAAAAAATCGGGTTGCCGAACAATCGTCGCTTTTATTCCTCCTGACGAAAGAACAGAAAAGCATGAAAAGTCGTACTATTCATACCGATAAGGGTAATGGCCGCAGTTATCCAGTGGGCGCCACGGTTTATCCCGACGGGGTTAATTTCAGTATCTATTCGCGCAATGCTAATGCGGTCGAACTTTTATTGTTTGATGATGATGATGCCAAAGCTCCCGCACGAATCATCCCATTGAACGATCAGGTGAATCGCACTTTTTATTACTGGCACGTTTTTGTCCCCGGGCTCAAGCCGGGACAATTGTATGGCTATCGCGTTTATGGACCTTTTGCACCGGATAAAGGATATCGATTTGACGGACATAAGGTGCTGATTGATCCTTATGCCAAAGCACTAAATTTCGGTAAAAATTACCAGCGGGAAGCCGCCATAAGCCCCGGTGATAATTGCGCCCATGCCGTCAAGTCTGTGGTCGTCGATACTTCCACTTTTAATTGGGAAGATGATTATCCCCTTCGCTATGATTATTTCGAATCGGTCATTTATGAACTGCATGTGGGGGGATTTACCAAACATCCCACTTCAGGACTGGCAACCGATATTCGGGGGACTTTTAAAGGACTCATTGAAAAGATCCCCTATCTTCAATCATGCGGCATCACAGCTGTTGAATTGATGCCTGTACAGCAGTTCGATGAACAGGATGTGCCGTCTCCATTGGTCAACTACTGGGGGTATAATCCCATCTCTTTCTTCGCTCCCCACATGGGATACAGTTCGGTCAAAAATCCGCTGGGGGTGTTGGACGAATTCCGTGACATGGTCAAGGCGCTCCATCGCGCAGGGATTGAAGTCCTGCTCGATGTCGTTTTTAACCATACCGCGGAAGGAGGACATGAAGGTCCGACATTTTCTCTGCGGGGATTGGAGAACGAGACCTATTATATCCTGGAAAAGGACAAGTCGAAATATGCCAATTATAGCGGCACCGGCAACTCTTTGAATGCCAATCGCTCTGTGGTGAGAAGGATGATCCTTGATTGCCTGCGCTATTGGGTGATGGAAATGCACGTCGATGGATTTCGTTTTGATTTGGCATCCGTGTTGAGTCGTGATGAAGAAGGACGACCTTTGCAAAATCCGCCCACGCTTCTCTCCATCGAGTCAATCCCTGAAATTGCTCATGCAAAAATCATCGCCGAGGCGTGGGATGCCGCCGGCCTTTATCAGGTCGGCTCCTTCGCCGGCAATCGCTGGGCTGAATGGAACGGCCATTATCGCGATGACGTTCGACGATTTGTCCGCGGGGATGATGCATTTGTACCGCGAATCGCCAGCCGCATCCTTGGCAGTCCGGATATCTATCCGGAATCCATGCTCGGCCCAAGCCGCAGCATCAATTTTGTCACGTGTCACGATGGATTTACCCTAAATGATTTGGTTTCGTACAACCATAAACACAATCAAGCCAACCTGGAGGACAATTGCGACGGACTCGATGAGAACTGCAGTTGGAATTGCGGTGTCGAGGGCGACACAGACGATCCGCAAATCGAGGCGCTGCGGATCAGGCAGATTAAAAACTTTATGACCATTCTGATGATATCGCAGGGCACACCGATGATCTTGATGGGCGATGAAATTCGTCGCACTCAAGCAGGAAACAACAACGCTTATTGCCAGGATAATGAGTTATCCTGGTTTAACTGGGACAATCTGGGCCAAAACAGCGCACTGCAGCGATATGTGAAGCTGTTGATCGAATTTGTACAGGATCGGAAACTCTTTTCCCAGGAAAACGCGCTCATCATCGGTGAACATCATGAAAAAGCCCATCTATTGTGGCACGGCGTTCGCCTGGGGCAGCCGGATTGGTCAGATGATTCGCACTCTTTGGCGTTTACACTGCACTTTCCGGAATATGGGGAAAAGCTGCATATTATGTTGAATTTGTTCTGGGAGCCGTTAACATTCGAGCTGCCGCCGCTGCCGTACGGCAGGCGATGGATTCGAATAGCGGACACGCATCTACCTGCACCTGAAGACATCATTTCACTCAAGACAGCATCGGAGAGTGTAAATACCATTGAAGAGAGCGGTTATATTGTTTTCGACCGCTCCGTGGTCATTCTGATGGGTCAGTAGGGGAACGTCTGACTCATAAAAATGGGATCAGGTCAGTTGACCATATGCCGGGCGCCCCCTTTTCATCGCTTTCCCGCACCGCAAAATAAAAATTTAAATATTCATTGACCGGCGTCAGTTGGATGAGGATATCGTTTAGTCCGGCTGAAAGTTGAATCGGAATAAGATGCGGCCTTTCGACAAACTGCTGCACTGCTTTTTGAACGATAGGTTCGCCATTGCACCAAAGGGTCACGATCGCTGAACTGTAAATGACCAGATGAACCGTTTGGACAGATTTGCTGTGCAGATGAGTGAAAAGGAAAAGCGTCTTGGGGCCATGGCCGTGAAGCAATTCGGCAAAATCGATTTGAAATCCTGAGGGTTGAAACGGAATGGTCTGAAAAGGAAATTCGTCCAGGTTTTTCGTTTCTGCCAGCCGGCGAATCTGTTCCAATGAATAACGCTTGCCGAGATAAGTGAATTCTGGAGCTTGCGCCTCAGGAGGCGTAAAGATTACGTCACGACCGCCTTGCCGCTGCAAAGTCTTCTCATCATCCCTATTATTTATGAAAAAGGGGCCTATCAGCATCCAAGAACCATAAAAGGGAAGTCCTCGTTGAATTTTCGCATTCATTTCACTGTCAATGATGACCTCTATACTATAGGGAAACGCGGCGTTGACTGCGCCGACATCTGAATCCACCAAATGTTCGAGCGCCTCGGCTGAGAGACGGCAAGTATTCTCCAGTTCGACGATTTCCCAATCAGCGGCTGTGAGATTAACGATCGGATTCTTGAAAATCAAAGAGGGAGAATTCATGACCAGTTGAATTTCCTGCGGAACTTCACTGAGATTTTCATATTCGAGTGTCAGCTTGTGGTCTCCACGCCAATCCAAAACATGAGATTCAACCGGAAAAACAGACAGATGAAATTTCGGCGAGTCCAATCGCAGCGGCCGTGGTTTGCTGCCGGTCAATTCAAAATGATCGTAAAATTCGATAAAGGTTTTTCCGGTTTGAGCGACTTTATCTGCCATTTCCATGTAAGACATGGGAAAACCGCTGCCGTTGACTTGGTCTAGTATTTCCGGCATCTCAGCGCTTAACGCCCGAATGGGAGCATCCCATTTTTCAGCGCCTATTCTGAAACCTGTCAACGCTCCCAAAATGGCGCCGATGGACTGCGCATCATGACCGACGATGGGAAGCATGACCCACGGATTCTGCAGCTTGGTTTCCAGCATGGCGATCAGCAAAAAGCCAATATTCATGGGGGCGTCAGATAGGTAGGATCCCATAT
>RPQV01000245.1 GCA_003818595.1 Calditrichota bacterium | reverse complement strand
CCATCCCGCACCTATGATCTTTGGAAAGGAACCTTGCCGACTTTTGCAGCGGGAACAACAGTTTGGTATCGCATTCAGGCTAATGACGGTTCGGCGAGCGCCTATTTAAAGGCCGGCAATTCCGTCGGCGGCGCATACAAGAATCCATTGGGACAGTGGGTGAGGAATCCTGATGTATCAGCGAGCGATAATTATTCATTTAAAGTGGAGAATCCCATCAGCATCGCCATGAAAACCTTCAGTGCCCAGCAGACCACCACTGGCGTCCTGATTGAATGGAGCACTGATTCGGAACATTGCGTGGCCGGGTACAACATCAAGCGATCACTCGACCAATATGGTTCATACACTCCCATCAACAGGGATATCATCCTTTCGCGAGGTACACCCTCCTCCGGCGCTCGTTATCGATTTCAGGATCCCGATTATGCGGCCGGCAGAATCTGGTATCAAATCGAACAGATCATGCTTGACGGAACGAGTGAATCCAGTGAACCGCTGATGGCCAGTTCCTCATCATCCCTTTCTCATGAATCGATCGTCCCCGCTGACCATTTCCTGCTGCAGAATTTCCCCAATCCCTTCAACAGCAATACCACCATTCGCTTTGATCTGCAGCAGACGGAAAAGGTGCAGATGATGATTTATGATCTCCATGGACGCAGCATTTGCACACTTTTAGACGAAATCCTGCCTGGCGGTACTCATCAGATCGTTTGGGACGGCAGCGATGGACAGGGTAATAGCGTTTCCAGCGGCATGTTCCTCTGTCATCTGAACGCCGGCGGATCCAGAACGTTTCTCAGAATGGTCTTGCTCAAATAAAGATCAATTAGTGACCCGATTCTTTGAGAGAGTGTCAAGTCTCATTCGCATAAAGCCGTACGGTTATCATTGAAGACAAGGGGAGCATAACTGATGATTATGACTTGACATCACTCTCTCAAGGGAACGAGTCAATTCAACCATATTTATGCAAGGGGCGCAACATGAAAATATCAATCTATCTCATCCTGACTTTCATCGATGTCAGCCTGTTGATTCCCACTCTGCCCGCTCAGGTCACGTTTCCTGGAATCGAATTGCTGTCGCGACCGACCGATCATTCTGTGACTGTTAATGTGGTTGCGAACACAGCCATGCAGGCTTACTTTGAATATGGCACAACATCCGAGACGTATACCAGCCAAACCGCCATCATCTCTTCATCAGCAAATGATCCGATTGTCGCAATCATGGATGACCTTTTGGCAAACACCCGCTATTACTACTGCATGCGTTACAGCACAGACGGCGGCTCAACTTGGGAAAGCCGAAGCGAGCACTCTTTCCATACACCGAGGCAGGCGGGCAGTACATTTGCATTTGCAGTCACAACGGATTCACATGTCAACATTATGCTGGGTAACGCGGCAATCTGGACACAAACATTGACCAATGTTGCCAATGACAATCCTGACTTTCTTCTCGACCTTGGCGACACCTTTGCGATGGATTATGTGACATCCGAGTCGGGCGCCCGCAATGCATACATCACCCAGCGTTCCTCCAGCTTCTTTGGGCTCGTCAGCCATTCAGCCTCAATATTTATCGCGCTGGGAAATCATGAGCAGGAAGAAGGCTGACATCTTGATGACAACGGCAACCCCGTAAACAGCCCGCCGGTCTGGGGCACGAATGCGCGGAAAAGATACTTTCCCAATCCGGTTCCAAATGACTTTTACACGGGGAATACCGAGACATATTACGCCTTGAACGGTGATCAACTGCACGAAAACTATTATGCCTGGACGTGGGGCGATGCACTTTTCGTCGTCATCGATCCCTTTTGGTACACCATGACCAAACCATTCGTAGGAAATATTGGCGGAGGCGAACCTGAAGCAGGTACCGGCGACCGATGGGATTGGACGTTGGGCCAGACGCAGTACAACTGGCTCAGGCAGACACTTGAGAACAGCACTGCTGCCTACAAGTTTGTCTTTGCGCATCATATGACCGGAGGGTCAGACGACTATGTGCGAAAAGGCGCCTACGGCGCTCCCTATTGCGAGTGGGGAGGCTATGACGAGAATGGTGCGACGTGGGGCTTCGACAGCCGACATGATGGATGGTATGCCACCGTGCGTCAGCTGCTGGTCGAGACTAAAGTCAGCGCCTTTTTCCATGGTCACGATCACCAATATGCCTATGAAATCCTGGACGACGTCATATACCAATCGTGCGCCTCCGGCGGCTTTACCGGCAATGGATTCAATCTCTACAGTGAGGGCGGTAATACTCTCAAAGTACTGCCCAGTTCGGATCATTTACGGTCGACAAGAAGGAGCAGATACCGCTGACCTTTGTCCTGCAGCAGAATTATCCGAATCCGTTCAATCCAATTACAGAGATCGCTTATACAATTCCACAAAATGCCCATGTCTCCTTGAACATTTATGATCTCAGCGGTCGATTTGTGAAAAAGCTTATTGAGGCACAACAAGAGCAAGGACAACATCATGTGACATGGGATGGCACCGATGCCGGTGGAAATGTGATTGCGTCGGGAATTTATAGTTATCGATTGCAGGCAGGTGATCAAACAGCCGTTCGCAAAATGGCCATTTTAAAATAAGGCGTCGAGCCGCAAAGGAGGTTTTTGGGTTTTTAAATTTATAACAATGAATCTCCGCACCTATTTTGATTTGGGTCGGAGGTAAAGAGGGGCTTTAGATGCAGCTCCTGCTCAGCGCGTCATCTCTGCCCCGAAGTATCATTCTGCCTGATTCCACTGATTTTAAAAAACTCTATCGACTGAAAACGAACACGCTCCTTATTTCATATACAGCAGCTTGACGGTCAAGCGAACATTTTTAACCGTGACCACCGCAAAATAGGTTCCGCTGGGCAATCGGACGCCCAGATCATCCGTCGCATCCCAAACGAGCGTCAATACTTCCGTCTCTGACGTATATTGGAACGATCTTACTTTTCGGCCGAGCACATCGTAGATTTCGACCGTCAATCGTTCGCCAACCCAAGCCTGGGGAAGGATAATGTTTAATGCCGTATTGGGATTAAAGGGATTGGGAAACGCAGAAAAGGAGAGCTGATTAGACTCTTCTCCCTGGTTGACTTTTGTCGAGGGATCTGTCCAGTCGTTTTCTCCGCCTTTATTATCATCGTTGCCGCCCGGTTGCTGTTCTCCACCCTGCGTTGATTCAATACCCACCAGAAACGCGGTGTATTGCGACAACACTCTGGCCTCGACGCTGAGATCGATCATCTCGCTGACCAGCCAGTTATCCTGAACCTCGTAGGCCAATTCCTGCAGATAATTGCCGAAATAGGCAGTGGCGATTTCCGGGCTGCCGGGGATGACATCGGACGTCGAAATGATCCAATCCTTTTTCACCTGAACATCTCCGGTTGTTGCGATCACCGAGACAGTCATGGGAAAAGCGCCGCTGAATTTCCCGGTCTGAATGACGGGAAAATCGAGGGGATAATAGCCGCGGAAGAGTGAAAAAATGCGGTTGGTGTAGGTGTATCCGTTCGCCATCCTCGCCTGCACCTCCACCTGTTCAAAATGAGCCGCCTTTTCGAAAAAGAGAGCGGCCAGGGCGGTTTTCAAAGGATGGTAGCGTAAAAAGAAAAGGTTGCCGCCGCTGGGGTGAGTGAGGGCGCGCAGGAATGGAAAACTGGCGGACATATAGCCGTAATCATCGATATAGGTCAAGTATTTCTTGTTTTCAAGATCGAGGACATGGAAGACCGTTTTTTCCGGGAAAATCGCCCGTATTTGCGCTGCATATTTTTCAGCGCTGTTCTTGTCAGTGGAGAAATCGCTGCGATTGGTGATCCACAGCACCTCTGCCGTCCCATTTTGTGCGATATAATCCGCGGCAGCGGCCAGAAGATCCTGAGAAAAATTAAGCGACAAAAAGGGTTTGGCGAAAATGGGAGCGAAAAGGTAATCTAAATTCTCGCGACTGCAGGGCAGAAAGTCTGGGCTGCTGAAGACCAGTTCCTCGAAACCGGCAATGAGCGCCAGCGAATCCTGTACCGTCAAGGCGCGGCCAATCGTCTCCTTGAGTGACGAGAGCAACAGCTCTCCTGTCAATCCCTGAGTGTTGATCTTGTTGTAATCAATGAGCACCAGGATTTTACGTGTTTGATTCGGCAAAGATAGATCCGGCGGATAAACTGCCAGTTGGTAATAATTGTTGCCATCCTGTTCATAGGTCGTCAGGTAGAATTGATCTTCAATCGGGGAGGGCAACACGAACTCGACATATTCGCCGAAAGTGATCGGCAGCGTGGTGCGCCAGACTCGTTCAGCCGCATCCTGTTCGAACACGGCTTCCTTGCCGATCAGTTGGGGGCGTTCCGCAGGATCGCCGTAGCGATAAAGCAGTTTGAGTTTATTGGCCCCTCCGCCTGTCATGGTGAGCTGTTCGATCGGCAGCCAGGTGCGCACCGCACCGCTGGTTGCGCGCAGGGGCGACAGATATTTGATCATGACTGTTTGCGGCTTGTTGCGCATCAAAGGAAAGAGTTTGAGATTATAGTTCACCTGTCCGTTGCGGCTGGGGGCGCTCATGGTCATCAATGCCGGTTCGCGATATTGACTGGTCTTTTCATTGAACAAAAACTCTGCCGTCCAGCGGTCGAGAATTTCCGCCCGCCGCATGGAATCGCCCTCTTGATAATAGAGATCATAAAGAATGACCTCTTCGGGCACGTCAAAGCTCCATTCCATCTCCAGTTCATCATAGTTCTTGAAAAACCAACTCTGAAAGTCATAGGCAAAAGTGAGGTAAATGTTGTGTTCGAGATATAAGCCGCGCCGCTCAATGACGTCAGTGACATCCGTCACCTTGACATTGGGATCGCGGTGTTGGGGATACCCTGCCTCATAGACGGAAAATGAAGCCGCCTGCAGCAACAGCGGTTGAAGCAACAGAATGACAAGAATTAATATTTTCATGATTCACCTCACTTGACCAGAGTCAATTTAATCAACGACTGCTGATTGCCCAGCAGGCAACGAACAAAGTAGATGCCGGTGCTCACCGGCACACCGCCGCTGTCCTGCCCGTCCCAGACAAATGTGATCTCGTCCTCATCCGCTGAGAGCGGTATTTCGACGTGTTTAACGATCCTGCCGAGCACATCGATGATTTCGAATTGCGCCAGTCGGTTGTTCGGTGCAGGACGAATTTCGATCTTTAAGGTCGTCTGCGCATTAAAGGGATTGGGGAAAGCGATGGGAGCGAACGATTCGGGGACAGATTCGGCGGCGATGGTTTCTTCCACGGCTGAAGCGATCTGCGTCAGACGCTGAAAACCCTGATAGCCATTCATGGACGGCGCCACAAAACCGCAGTAAGGGGAAAGGATCTTTTCCCGTTTCGACAATTCGCCGATCTGGGTGATCAGGGTGTGACTTTGCGGTTGTTTGAGCAGATCAAGCACATAATGACCATTCCAGATGACCTCGATATCCTCCTGATGCTCCTCATTCCCGTTTTCGTCCTGGATCAGACTTGAACGAAACAACTCGTCATCCACCTGACCGAAAAATTCGATGGTAAATGGGGAGTTGCCGATATAGCGTCCGATCTCCATCTTGGGGACCGCGATGGGATAATGGGTGCGGCCCTGGTTGAGATCATAGCGGTTGAAATAATAGCCGCCCGTCGGATTGGGCGAGCTTTCGACGACGTCCAGCGCCGGCATAAACACTTCCGCCAGAGCTCGCGGCAATTGATACCAAGTGAATTTTAATGACTTGACAATG
>RPQV01000244.1 GCA_003818595.1 Calditrichota bacterium | reverse complement strand
TTATCATGAACACCGACGGCTCCAGTCAACAGCAGCTGACTAATAATTCCGCATCCGATTCTGATCCGGCGTGGTCGCCGGACAAGGATAAAATCATTTTTACAAGCAGTCGTTTTGGCGACGAATACATTTTCAAGATGGAAGCCGATGGGAGTACCGTGATCCAATTAACTTTTTCGGATGAAGTGTGGGCGCCGCAATGGTCACCCGATGGCGCCCAGATAACCTTCAGTCGCGAGGTCGGCCAAAATGACGATGAGGTCGCCATATTTATCATGGATATGGATGGTAAAAATCAACAACTGCTCATTGAAGACGCTTGGGGAGCAACTTGGTCGCCTGACGCTGCAAAACTTGTCTATGTCAGCGAAAAAGATGGCGATGAGGAGATTTATATCGCCGATGCCGATGGTTCAAATCAACAGCAGTTGACCCATAACGAGGTGGAAGATTTGCATCCCACGTTTTCCCGAGATGGAAAAAAGATCCTCTATGCAAGTGAAATCGATGGCGACGCGGAAATTTTTATGATGGACATCAACGGCGCCAACCAGGTGCAATTGACTAATAACGATGATGATGACTGGGGACCGGAATGCTGCCGCAGTTCTGACAAAATTGTTTTTGTCAGTGACCGAGATGGCGACGACGAGATTTTTGTGATGAACGCCGATGGTTCCGATCAACAACAGCTGACCAGCAACAATCACGATGACGATGAGCCGAACTGGTGAACCAGACTGCTGAATCTCGATGAAACGACGGAATGCAAGCAGGATTGAAAGGAGCACCACGATGTCAAAAATAATCCATCTTGAGCGTTTTTGCTTTTTGTTCTTTTCGCTGTTGATTCTTATGCATTCGACTTTTTTATTCGCCCAAGTACCGAATTTTATTTGGGCTAACGCCGCCGGCGGCAGTGAAGAAGAGATGGTCTATGCGATGGATTACACCAGCAACCACTCCGTCGCTGTCGGCTGGTTTCATGGCACTATTCGCATCGGTTCAAAAACGCTCACCAGCAAAGGTGATTCCGATATCATTATCGTTCACTATGACGGCAATGGAGATATTGTGTGGATTCGACACATTGGCGGCGTTGGGACGGATCGAGCTTTGTCCGTTGCGATTGGCCGGGATCATTTTATCGTGGTAACTGGATGGTTCACACACCCGCTGATTTTTGGTTCGACAACCTTGAACAATTCCGGCGCTGCCGATTTATTTGTCGCCGCTTTCGATTGGTCGGGCGCTCCCGTTTGGGTAAAGCAGGCCGGCGGCCGCGACGGCGCTTCCGGTATTGCAATAGATACTGATGAAAACAATAACGTCTATATCGGCGGTTCTTTTAAGGGCATCGCTTCGTTTGGACCAAAACCAGTGAATTTATCAAGTGCGGGTGGAGATGACATCTTTATTGCAAAATATGATCACAATGGGGAATTCAAGTGGGTTCAACGGGCAGGAGGAACGGGTGATGATTTTGCGGATGATATCGCGGTTGATGAAAACGGGTATTTTATGATCACGGGTCAATTCTCCGGCAGCGCAAGATTTCGTGCCGTAATGCACGATATTATCCTGCAAAGTAAAGGCGGTTATGACGTTTTTATCGCCAGATACAGTGCCGACGCGGGCTTGGCCACATGGGCACAGTCGGTCGGTGGAAGAGAAGAGGAATGGGGACCCTCTGTCGCCGTTGATGACGACGGCAACTGGATGCTGGCAGGCAATTTTTCAGGTTCCATCACAGCCGGGACGAAGACGCTCAGCAGCGCCGGCAATCAGGACTTTTTTCTGATCAGATATGACAAAACCGGAGATATGCAATGGGCGATCGGCAATGGCGGGAGGGGTGACGAGATTGTGCATGATATCGCCATTGACAAACTGGGAAACAGCGTCATCACCGGCAGCTTTGATTCCGAATTTAAACACGGAACCATAGCCATACTGCCGCAGGATGGAGATGATGCCTTTGTCGCCTGCTATGATCATTCAAGTCGTCCGATATGGGCCAATCGTCTTTCCGGCAGAGAATATCAAGTCGGCAGAGCGGTGATCGTGGATGATGTCGGCAATCGAGTCGTTGCCGGGACATTCAAAGGAAGCATTGCCATAGGACAAGACAGCTTTATCAGCTCGGGCAGTCAAGACCTGTTTGTTGCCAGTCTCAACAATTTCGCTCCACCTGTGCTGACCATCACCGATCTATGGTGGGAAGATGAACAAGATCGAGACGGTGACGGCTATGTTCAATCCGCAACCCTGTGTTGGCGCACGCGATTGCTCCAGGGCACGCCTCCCCAGACGATTTATGACCGCCTGTTCTGGAAGCTGTCGGGAAGCAAAACATGGACACAAGGTGAAACCATGCTTACAGATTTTTCTCAGGATCAACTCCAAAGCCTATTGATTAAAAGTTCGAATATTGGCATTCTCACCGGTCGGTCGAGTGTAACTTTTCTCCTCGGAATGGGAGCTGATTTTATGGGCACGCAATTGCCCTATTATGAATTTGATGCCGGTAATTTCCCGGAACTCAATAACTATCGAATGGAACCCACCGAACTGGATGTGAAAGTGGATGGCAATATTGTTACCGGCAAAGTAAATTATTATGCCAACGGAGAGCCGGTGAGAGATGCCGATGTAAAGATTGGCTTCATTCCCCCTTATACCATCAAGTGTACAACAAATTACGATGGCGCTTACAGCTTTGTTGTCGGGTTGGGTTCATTTGGCGTCCTGGCGACAAAATCAAATGACGTAAAATCAAGCATCGATGCCTATGATGCAGCAATGGTGTTGCAGGACATAGCCGGATTCATCAATTTGACACCCTATCAAATGTTGACAGCGGATGTCTCTGCAAATCGAACTGTATCCGCTGATGATGCATCATTTATTCTGAGACGAGTTGTGGGGTTGGAAAATTTTCCCGTGGATGAAGAGTGGCGGTTTGTTCCCGCCTCGTTTGAAATGGATGAAAAAAACTGGAGCAGTGCTCCCGCCACGATTAACGTCTCACTCGTTTTTGATGGAAGGGCAAACCAAAACTTTTTAGGGCTGGTGGTTGGTGATGTTTCCGGCAATTGGACAATCAAAGGATTGAATATACCGAGTGGTCATGCGGAATTGTGGCTTGGTCAGGCGGAACAGATCAACTCGAATGAAATCCGGATCCCGATCGAGGCGAATATAACGGGAGATCTGCTTGCCGCGACAATGGAGTTGCGTTTTGAGCATGAAAGAATGAGACTCCAAGATGTGCAACTGGCGCCCGAATTAACCGCTTTTCAAATCGCCCATTCCTGTTGTGATGACATTTTGCGCATTGCATTTGCAGGCCCGGAACCCGTGCGGGGGAAAAATGTCCGACTGACTCTTGTAAGTTTTAAGGTCGAAAATCCACAACCGGACATATCAGCCATCGCGGCATTGACGAATGCCGTGCTGAATGAAGGGAGCATATCGGTGCGACTATTGGAGACCCAAGTGATGAATGAATCAGCTTTCCCGTCAAGTCATGAACTGTTACAAAATTCGCCCAATCCGTTTAATCCCGAAACGTCTATTGCATATCATGTGGCAGAACCGGCGCACGTTTCATTGACCATTTTTGATATCACAGGAAAAGAAGTCATAAAATTTGACACCCCATCACAATCCGCCGGCAGATATGCGATTCAATGGGATAGTCGGGATGTGCTCGGGCAGAGAGTGCCGTCGGGCATGTATTTTTATCGGCTGGAAATTATACCGCCGGCATCCGGTTCTCAGCCATTTGTCCAAGTGAAAAAAATGATGTTCGTAAAATAAAAAATCTCTCAAAATGAAAAGCTTGTCAGGTTGGCTTTTCGCCATGGTATTGGTAAAGGCGTAGGTTCTAAATGCTGAGATCGTAACGCTGTCCACTGTCAGAGCAATGGTCGAAAAAGGAGCGAAAATCAGGA
This sequence comes from Calditrichota bacterium, assembly GCA_003818595.1. Lineage (GTDB taxonomy): Bacteria > Zhuqueibacterota > Zhuqueibacteria > Residuimicrobiales > Krinioviventaceae > Fontimicrobium. Next base: position 1,851 of record RPQV01000244.1, on the reverse strand, counting down.
TTTGATTGTTCAGGCGGACACGAAGAAATCAACGGATTTGATGGCGATTTGACCCGGCAGCCAATGTGAAATGAAATCTAGCTCGAAATGTTTGTGTTGATGACAACTGAAAAGCTGTTGCACGACAGCGGCGATATTCACGATGCCGACGCCATTGAAATCTGGCAGGGCGCGGACAATGGTAAAACAACAAGTCTTGACGGCATCAACCATGATGGCTCTCGGATTACAACATCTCGCGAGTTTTTTCAATTGCTCCGAGGACTAACATAGAAAAGACCTGCATCATCCTGTCTTTCTATATACAGATTGGGGAGGAGCTGCGCAGACAACAACTTGTATTTCTACGGGGACGAAGGACAAAGGTGAATTTCTTTGGCGAGTTCCGGATGACATTACGACTAGTTCCTGCAGAATCAGAGTATTAGAAAGTTATGGCGATTGGTCCGATATAAGCGATGATAATTTCACTATTTTCCCTGAATCAAAGTGTTCAATCACAGTTCAAGCACCCAATGATGGGCAGTATTTATGGGAAATACCTGCGGGTATCAACTCGAACAGATGCAAAATCAGAGTCACAGATAAAGATTTTATCCATTGCAAAGATACGAGTAACGACTTTTTTTCTGTTGCACAGGCCACAACAACGAAAAAACGCTATCTTGCGGCCCAAATTCCACAAGGAATTCTCGAACCCCAAATTGACGACTACTTAAATGATCCAGCCTGGGTTATAGCAAATGGCATGACAACTGGTCTCTGGAGGCAAAAATTGAAATTTATACCAAATTTAATTCAATTCGCAGGCAGATGAGAATTGGCGATGTAATCGGCTGGGATATTTGGTATGATGACTCTGATAATCAAATTAGGGAAGATAATTCCTGGGTACGAGATTATTTAATTGGGTGGGGCTATACTGGCCCGGCTTGTGGGATAACGGATATTGAACACTATCTTTCACAAAAAGAGGATATTAAAATTCATATTGTCACCGTAAATAGAAAAGACTTTTTCCGCATCTGATTTATGATCAAGTTCAAACACGTCCGCATTCGTCAGCAGCATCAGTTTATTTTAGCAACTGTTTTTCCAGCTCTTCCAGAGACTTCCCCTTGGTCTCGACCAAAAACTTTTTAAAAAAGAAGAAACTGAGGAATGTCGCCGCGGCATAGAAAGCAAAAATAGTTCCGGTTCCTCTTCCGTTGCTGAAAGCGCTCGCAACAATGGGAAAAAGAAACGCGAAAAAGCTGTTAAAAAACCAGTGTGAAAACGATCCGATTGCCGAGCCTCTTGAGCGGATATTATTCGGAAACATTTCTGCCAGCAACACCCAAATCACCGAGCCCTGCGTCGCCGAAAAGAAAGCGACAAAACCAATTAAACAGAAAAGCAGAAAATATCCGCCGATACTTTCGGCAAAATACGAGTAGGCGAATACTCCCAGAAATATCGACATACCTATCGAACCTGTCAGCAGCAGTGTTTTCCGTCCGATCCGGTCAATCAGCTGCATGCCGACAAACGTAAACAATAAATTGGTCAGCCCGACCAACACAGTCTGACCGATCGCCGAATCGGTGGAAAATCCGGCAGAGCGGAATATATCAGTCGCGTAATACATCACGATATTAATACCGGTGAGCTGGTTGATCATGCCGACCATAACTCCGATCAGTACCAGACGCAGATAAGGTTTTTTGAAAAGATAGATGCTTTTGTTGATGATCTCTTCATCGATCGACTGCAGGATTTCTCCGATGGTTTTATCAGGATCAGTTTCGGAACCGACACTTAAAATAACCTCTTTCGCCTCTTCTACCCTTCCGACTTTCACCAGCCAGCGCG
>RPQV01000243.1 GCA_003818595.1 Calditrichota bacterium | reverse complement strand
TTTATAAGGAGATTGTTGCGCAAAAGCCGATGGAACGAGGATTGTCAAAAGGAGCGTAAACAGAATCGTCATAAAATTGTGCATGATCGAAAAGCTGTCCCATGTAAATAATGTAAAGGTAAAGTACAAAATGCCGAGATCACCCTTATGGCCTCATCGCCGGTTTTCTTTTCATATGGGCAAAGGAGGCAAAGGCAATGAACAAGAATAGCGTGATTCCGAACCCGAAGATGACCGAGAATTGATAAGGCAACCCAAAACCGATTTTAGCATAGCTGATGAAGGTAACAACCACAGCCGTCACAAAAGCCGCCGGCACAGAAGCGATCCAATGCGGTTTGTTCTGCTGTACCAGAAAAACTGCGGAACTCCACAGCACCAATGCCGCCAGCGTTTGATTGCTCCAACCGAAATATCGCCAAATCACACTAAAATCGATGCGCGTCAAAACGATGCCGATGAGGAACAGAGGAACGGAGATGATCAATCGTTTCAGGATTGATTTTTGGGGCAAATGAATAAACTCGGAGATAATCAGACGGGCGCTCCGGAATGCGGTGTCGCCACTGGTGATCGGCAGAACCACCACACCCAGTACCGCGATAAAACCGCCAAAACGGCCCAATAAGTTGCGGCATGTTTCATTCACAACAACCGATGCCGTGCCCTGATTGATTTTGGCGGCGAGTTCTGCCGGTTCATAAAGTGACAAGCCGGCAGACGCCCAGATCAAGGCAATGAGTCCTTCAGCGATCATGGCGCCGTAAAAAACCAGACGGCCATGCTTTTCATTGTCCAGGCAACGACTCATCAACGGCGATTGTGTCGAATGAAAACCGCTGATGGCGCCGCAGGATAATGTGATGAACATCAATGGCCAAAGCGGCAGATTCTCGGGATGAGTTTGCGCAAAATTCAAATGCGGCAGCAACTCATGACCATTGGACATCATGGCGATCAATATTCCGCCGCTCATGAACAACAACAGCAGACCAAAGATCGGATAGAGTCTGCCGATGATTTTATCGATGGGCAAGATTGTCGCCAGGAAATAATAGATAAAGATCGATATGATAAAGTATTGAATGGGGACGCCCATGAGGGTGGAGAGCATCGCCGCCGGACTGGTGACAAAGACAACGCCGACCAACAGAAGCAACAGCAACGAGAAAAAAAGCATCACCACCCGCATCTGTCTGCCGATTGTTCGTCCGACCAATGTGGGCAAATTCTCGCCGCTGAATCGAACCGACATCATACCGCTGAAAAAATCATGCACGCCGCCGGCGAATATCGAACCCAACACGATCCAAAGCAATGCCTGCGGTCCATAAAGCGCCGCCATAAGCGGCCCAAAGATGGGTCCGATTCCGGCGATATCCAGCAGCTGTATGAGAAAGGTTTTCCATAACGGCAATTTCACATAATCCACTGCATCAGCCTGGGTGATTGCCGGTGTGGGACGGTTAACATCAATTCGGAAAATACGCTCGACGAGGACGCCGTAGAGGCCATATCCCAGAACAAGTGCCAACGCACAAACTAAAAAGAAAATCATTGACTTTTCCTGTATCTTTGCCCGCGAAGTTTTTCAAAACTGTGTTCAAAACGCCAGCGATCAATGGCTTTACCATGTCCTGGATAAAATGTCAGGCAATCGGTATCCAGCAGTCGGTTCCAACTCTGTATGAGGTCTTCAGCATTGGTCACAAAAGGAGGAAAAACCGTATCCTTGTTGATGCCGAAGAGTGTATCACCGACAAATGCCTTTTTACCCACGATCACACTGATAGAACCCATGGTGTGTCCCGGCGTGGTCAGAATACGACCGGCGACGCCGTAATCGTGCAACTCCATGTCCTCGGTCACTAAAATATCCGGCTGCACCGCTTCATATTTGCCGAATCCGATCACCTTGCCGGTCTGCACCACCAAATGCGTCCAGGGAGAGGTGCCGTGCGGCAACGGGGTATGTCCCTGGATCAAATATTCGGCTTCAGCAGCATGAACCATCACTTTAGCGCCGGTGCGCAGCTTTAATTCAGCGAGAGAACCGACATGATCATGATGCGTATGGGTTAATATGATGAGTGATATCCTCTGGAGTTCGTGTTCATGCGCCAAAAGCACACTGCTCAGATGATCAACGCGCCCGGCATTCCCCGCGTCAATCAGCACCGCTCCTGTCTTGGTCGGCAAAAAATAACACAAAGATGAGCCCAAACGAATGGAAAGGACTGATTGTGAATCATGACCGGACATAAGATGCCATCTTTTCTGAGCCTTCACTTGACGACAAAAACGCTTAACTATTTAATTTAATAAATTGTTCACCCACAACAAGTAAAATATTATCTCTTCAACCATTTCTGTTTCATTTTTTGGATTCGTTCAAATGATTGATGGATCCGTTCCCCGGTTATTCTGCCGGTTGTCACCAACTTGCGTATGGTTTCTATCGCTCGAGAGGCAATGTCAGGTTCATATTGTCCGCCATTGTTGCCGAACAATAAAAGATCATTGCCCGCAGTTATGGCTTTTTCAATGATCACCTCGAAACCAAAGTGCTGCACAATCGCGCCCATTTGCAGATCATCCGTGATCGCAACTCCCGCAAAATCCAAGTCTCGGCGCAGGATGCCGCTGATGACATGCGCTGAGAGTGTTGCGGGCGCGTAGGAATCCCAATGATGATTCATGACATGAGCACTCATCACGGCATCGACCAGATGTCGTTCAATCAAAAATCGAAAAGGCAGCAATTCTTCAGCCTGCCAACAATCGGTCACATCGACCATTCCCAAATGAGAATCATCGCGAGAGCTGCCGTGACCGGGAAAATGTTTAACTGCGCATAAAACTCCCATGCGCTGATGGGCGGTGATGAATTCCCCGGCATGCGCCGCGATCAACGCTGGATCATGCGTAAAACTGCGTCCCCTGCTTCCGATCACCGGATTTTGGGGGACATGAATATCGACACAGGGAGCAAAATTCCAATTAATCCCGGCCTGCGCCAGCAGCGCCGCCAGATCAGACGCGGTTTTATGGGTGAATGCCAATTGATTTTCCTCTCCCAGCTGCTGATGAGAAGGAAAAGACGGAAATCCATTACGGGGTGATAAACGGGCGACGCGGCCTCCTTCCTGATCAACAGCGATGAGAAGCGGAAATTTCGCTTCGTTTTGCAGCACGCGGCTCAATCGAGCCAGTTGCTCCGGGGATTCGATATTCCGGCGCCAGGAGTTGCCGGGCACATCGCGATCAAAGAGAACCACACCTCCCACATGAAGCGTTCGAATGTCATGTAAAATAGCGGCCAGCTCGTTTTCCGCACAACCACGAAAGCCGATGATGAGCATCTGTCCAATCTGCTCATCAAGCCCGACTGATGCAGGCAAACCTGAATGAGAACTCATTGAAAGGTGATTCCGTCGCAGGATTCCAAGACGTCGCCGTAGTAAAGATGAGCGATCTGATGGAGAGTCAGCGCCTGGTCAAAGGATGACAGCGCTGAAATTCCATCCGCTGGAACCACCACTTTCAGCCATCGCAAATTGGCGGACCCCACGGTGTGCAGGACACAGATATTGGAAACGGTGCCGACGACAATCAAGGTGGAGATCTCCCAGACAGTCTTTAAATAATGATCGAGTGAGGTGCCATAAAAAGCATCATAGCGGCTTTTCTGCAGCACCAGTTCATGAGCCAGAGGCAGCAATTCATCAACAAACTGCCATCCCCACGTGTCCTTGACGCAGTGCTCCGGCCAAATAGCCGTCTCTTTATCCGGCCTCAAATGCGTGTCCTGAACAAAAACGGTGCGCACGCCGGCGGCTCTCGCCTTGTCGAGCAATCCTTTGATGGGATTGACCGTTGCCAAAGCAGTCGGAACGCAGAGTCGTCCTTCAGGACGCACGAAATCATTTTGCATATCGGTAATCAAGAGAGCCGTTCGCACACGATCCAGGACGATCGTTGATTTTGCCGAAATCTCTGGAATTTGGATCATGCCTGAAGGCAATGTTGGAATAGACATCATGTGACCTCAAAACAAACAACTATTGAATTGGGTTAATTCATACCCAGCATTTTCTTTTTTAAAATATACAACTTTTCCGTCAATGAAACATGGTAAATATGCGGATTAATAAGACGCTTTACGCCCTCATCCAACTTGTCGATGTCCTGCTGTCGTTGTTGCCTTATCTCGGTCAATGATGGGAACTCGACCAGGCATCGGCCTTCTTTGATCACGTCAACGAGCAGTGGCTCACTCTGAATAATTTGTTCTTTGTGCAACGTGCGCTTTTTGGAAAAATCAGTCGGATGATAACAATTGAACTCCTCCAACTGCTCGAGATTCTCATCATACCCCCCCACAATATCGACAATGGCTTTACCCCGCTGATCGTAGAGCCGCACGGCCTGCTTCCTCCCCGGATTAGCCGTTTTCTGCAGGGTTTCCGAAACCTTGATTGACGGCTTCCACTTGCCGTGATCAAAAGTCGCCGTCAATTTATAGACACCTCCCAGAGCGGGCGCTCCGGCCGAGGTGATCAACCGCGTTCCGACGCCATAAATGAGCCTGCCGACAATTTTATCCGCATCCATTCCATTTCGACGCGACTCCTGACCGATCTGAGTAATGATCTGCCAGATGGTCAACTCGTCAAGATCGTTTGACAGCACAATCGCCGCATTTTCGAAACCGGCGCGATCAAGCTGTTTTGCGGTTTCTAAACACAAAAAGGCCAAGTCGCCCGAATCGATACGGACGCCGAGAGGCTCATGACCTTTACGCTTTAGCTCTTCAAATACCTTGATGGCGTTGGGCAGACCACTCTCCAGCGTATTCACTGTATCCACCAGCAAAATACAGTTGTCCGGATACAAATCGGCAAAGGCGCGAAAAGCATCGAGCTCACTGTAGCCCAAAGACAAAAAGAGCTGCACCAGACTGTGGGCATGAGTGCCTTTGGGATCGAGGCCCTGTTCATACGACAGTCCGACATTGGAACTGAAATCAGCGCCGCCGATGAGCGCCGCTCTTCCTCCGGCATTGGCGCCCAAGTCGTGCGCGCGACGCATGCCGAATTCCAATACCGGGCGATTTTGCGCCGCCATTTTGATCCGCGCCGCTTTGGTGGCAATGAGAATCTGATAATTCAATTTATTGAGTAAAGCCGTCTCCAATATTTGAGCCATGACCACCGGACCTTCAACGATGTTGATCGGGACAATCGGATGAATGACTCGACCTTCCGGAATGCCGCGCAGCGAAAGAGATTCGAAACCTGCATGCGATTTAAGATATTCAATAAAGTCAGCGTGAAAAACAGGATTGCCGCACCGATCCACCTGACTTTGCAGACAATCAAGTTCTCTGGAACTGAATGCGGTCTTGCTCATCCAGCGACACAGCCATTCCAATCCCGCATTGATGCAGAATCCGGCTTGATGCGCGCCGTAATCCGGATATTCACGAAAATAATGCTCGAATTGCACCTTTTTTTCATGCAACCCGACTTTGAAATACAATTGAGCCATGGTGAGCTCATATTGATCCGTGAATAAAATACCTTCGCTGAGGGAAGATGACATATGGTTCCTCACCGGTCTGTGGTCCGGAACGCATAAATCGTTGTTGACGAGTATTCCTCACCCGGATTGAGGATCACCGTCGGAAAGTCGGGATGATTGGGTGAGTCAGGAAAATGATGCGTTTCCATACACAAGCCATGGCGGAAGGAATACTTGATATTTTTTTTAATGATGCGCGAACCATCGAGAAAATTGCCGCTGTAAAAC